>NZ_CAKKMM010000456.1:0-3561 GCF_918698205.1 Microbacterium sp. Bi128
AGCTCGACTACCTCGGGATCCCGGGCCTGCTGGACGCTGAGCAGGTCGGCACGCTGTTGCGCCAGCGCCAGCACGAGCAGCTGAACCGGAAGAACAGGCGCTCCCCGCAGACTGAGGCAGCCGCGGCTGCGGCCCCGGCCGTGCCGGACCACCGGATGCTCATGGACCTGCGCACCGAGCTGGCCAAAAACGTCGCGGCCTGGTCGGCCCGCACCGGGACCCCGCACGGCGTCATCCACACCAAGCTCCGGACCGTCTGCGGCGGCCCGGCCGTCGCCCAGGCCAACGAGGAACAGCTGCAGACCCGTCTGCGCAAACTCCAGGACTGGTTCATCGGCCGGAAGTAGCCCCGCGCAGGGAGTCATGGGTACGGGGTTATGGCCCGGGGATTATGGGCTCAGAGGGTTATGGGCACAGTCCAATAGGCGCCGGGCAACAGCAGAGGGACCAGTTCACTGTGAACTGGTCCCTCTGCTGTTTACTCTGCTGTGAACTTTGCTTCTGCTACTGGCCGGCGCCGCAGACCTGGCCGTAGGTCTGGCCTGCCGCGGTGTAGTCGGCCTTCATGTCCTCGAGCTTGGCGGTGTCCGGGGAGGGCTTGGCCGATTCGTCGAAGTATTCGATGATGGTCTGCAGCGGGGCCCGGAGGTCCTCGGATGCCGCCGCCTTGATGGGCCGCAGCTGGTTGGCGACCCGGGTCATGCCGGTCTTGTCCGATGTGGCCGACTGGGCGGAGACCACGGTCTTGACCCGGGCGCAGGTTTCCTCGTTGGTCAGCTGCGGCGTGGCAGAGCAGCCGGCCGCGCCGAGCAGCGCTCCGGCGGCAATCAGGACGGTCAGGGTCTTCTTCATGGTGTACTCCGGGGTTCTACGGGTCTGTCAATATGGCAAGACTGGCGATGGGGCAAGGATTTCGAGTCTACTGGCTCAGAGGACATCGACGCCGCCGAGCTCCATCTCGGCCACGGCATCGTCCAGGTCTTCGGCAATGCCGACCGTCAGGCCGCGCAGCACCGTGACGGAGTAGCCGGCCTGGACGGCATCCAGAGCGGTCGCTTTGACGCAGTAGTCCGTGGCGATGCCCACCACCACAATGTCCTCGACGTCGTGGCTCTGCAGCCAGTCGTCCAGTCCGATCGCGTCCTCGCCGGCGGCGAAATCACTGCCGGCGAAGGAACTCACTGTGTTGTCGGAGTCTCCGGAGCCGGTAACGGGCATGGCGCCGGGCTGGCGGTCGCCGGTGGGGATTTCGTCCTCGGGGGCCAGCAGCCCTTCGAAGCCGGAGTACGCCGCGGCGAACTGGCCCTTGCGGAAGTACGCCTGGATGTGTTCGGGATCAAGATCGGGATGCAGTTCGGCCCCGCGGGTGCCCGCCACGCAGTGCCGCGGCCAGCTGTCCACGAGATCGGGTTTCTCCGAGAAGTGCTCACCCGGATCGATGTGCCAGTCCTGGGTGGCCACGACGTGGTCAAACTGGCCGTGGTGGGCGTCAACGTACTCGCTGATTTCCCCGGCCAGGCTTGCCCCGCCGGGGACGGCCAGGGCACCTCCCTCACAGAAATCGTTTTGGACGTCAACGATGATCAGGGCGCGGGACATTCAGTCCTCCTCGTAGATGGTGGGGATGGCCGCCTCGCCGCGCTGGAGCCGGTTGACCACCGCGGGAAGCTCCCGCATGGTTTCCGCGTGGCGCCGGCGCGCGCGCTGGACCCCCTCCGGGCCCGTCCACCCGGGGAGGAGCTCGCCGTTCTTGACGAACTGCTGCAGCAGCGGACGGTCGTTGCCGTCGTCCTCCGGGTGATGGCCGACGCCGACGATTTCGGCCGTGGCGGTCCCGCGCTCGTTGAGCTTGCGCAGCGCGTACTTCCGGCCGCCCTTGCTGGCCTTGTTCTTGGCGGCCTTGGCGACGGAGATGAAATCGCCGGCGTCGTCGGTGCGGCTGACGAGCTTGTAGACCATGCTCGCCGTCGGGGCCCCGGACCCGGTCACGAGCGAGGTGCCCACGCCGTAGGAGTCCACCGGCGCGGACGCCAGCGCCGCGATGGCGAATTCGTCGAGGTCTGAGGTCACCACGATCTTGGTGTGGTCGTTGCCGAGCTCGTCGAGCAGCCGGCGCACCCACTGGGCCTGGGTCACGAGGTCGCCCGAGTCCAGCCGGACAGCGCCCAGCTTGTCCCCGGCGAGATCGACGGCGGTGCGGACGGCCGTTTCGACGTCGTACGTGTCCACCAGCAGGGAAGTGTCCGGCCCAAAGGCGGCAATCTGGGCCTCGAAGGCCTCCCGCTCGGTGTCATGGAGGAGCGTGAAGGAATGGGCGGCCGTGCCCACCGTCTTCAGCCCGTAGCGCAATCCGGCCTCCAGGTTCGAGGTGCTGTCGAACCCGGCAATGACAGCGGCCCGGGCAGCGGCGGCCGCCGATTCCTCGTGCGTCCGGCGCGATCCCATTTCGATGCACGGGCGGGTCCCGGCCGCGGAGATCATCCGGGAGGCGGCAGAGGCGATGGCGCAGTCGTGGTTGAGCACGGAGAGCAGGTAGGTCTCCAGGATGCAGGCCTCGGCGAACGTGGACTCAACGATCAGCACGGGGGAGTTCGGGAAATACGCCTCACCCTCCGGATAGCCCCAGATGTCGCCGGAAAAGCTGTAGCCGGCCAGGTACTCCAGTGTCTGGTCGTTGACCACCTTGGTCCGGTGCAGGTAGTCCAGTTCCGGCTCGCCGAAGCGGAAGTTCGCGATCCCCTCCAGCAGGCGGCCGGTGCCCGCCACGATGCCGTAGCGGCGCCCGTCCGGGAGCCGCCGGGCGAAGGCCTCGAAGACCGATTTGCGGTGCGCCGCGCCGGACTGCAGGGCGCCCTGCAGCATGGTCAGCTCGTAGTGGTCTGTGTACAGGGACGTGCGGGGACGGTCCCAGCCAGCGGAGGTACTCACAAATTCACTCTAGTGTGCATCCCCATAGAATGGACAGATGACCCTCAGCGTTGCGCTCGGCCCCGACACACGGGAGAGTACCCAGACCGGAACAGTGACGTCCGGCGACGTCCTGACCGCCCCGGACGTCCCCTGGAACCTTGTGATCTGGAACGATCCCGTGAACCTGATGAGCTATGTGAGCTATGTGTTCCGCAGCTATTTCGGCTACTCGGAGGCCAAGGCGAACAAGCTGATGATGGAAGTCCACAAGAAGGGCCGCTCGATCGTGGCGCACGGCAGCAAGGAACAGGTGGAGCAGCACGCCGTCGCGATGCATGGCTACGGACTCTGGGCGACGGTGGAAAAGGCCACCGGCGGCAACGCCGGCGGTTCCGGCAAAGGCAAGGGAAAACGTGGCTAAGGCATTCAAGTACGGGCTCAAGGGCATCAAGGGCCATCTGGAGCCGGCCGAGCGGGAGCTGCTGCGCAGCCTTTTCGATGACGTCATCTCCATGCTGGAGCCGGAGCAGCGCGCCAACGAGGACCCGCTGGCGGCCCTGGTGGGTTTGGACACCGAAGCGCGCGAACCCTCGGACCGCGCCATGCGGCGGCTGTTGCCGAACGTGATGAAGAACGACGACGACGCCTCCC
>NZ_CAKKMM010000457.1:0-3559 GCF_918698205.1 Microbacterium sp. Bi128
GGCCTACGTGGGGCTGACCCGTGCCCGTAAGCGTCTCTACCTGACCAGGTCCGAGGTCCGCAGCATGTGGGGCCAGAGCCAGTACAACCCCGCGAGCCAGTTCATCGAGGAGATCCCGGCCGAGCTCGTCGAGTGGAAGCGCGACGGCGCCAGCCGCCAGAGCGGAGGCTGGGGGAGCGGTGCCGGGATCGGGTCCAGCCGCTACGGCGGATCGTTCTGGGGTGCCGGGACAGCCCGCGGCGCCGCGGCCAGCCCGTCCGCCGGCTTCAACGCCGACGTTCCCGCCGCGGTGGCCAAGAACAGGGTCCAGCCGCAGAAGGAAGTTGTCGCCGTCAGCGTGGGGGACAAGGTCAACCACACCAGCTTCGGCAACGGCACCGTCCTGGCGGTGGAGGGCGCCGGGGACAAGACGGTCGCCAAGGTCAAGTTCGACGTCGGCGAGAAGCGGCTGCTGCTGCGCTACGCGCCGCTGACCAAGCTGGACGCCTAACTGACCGCGTAGCTGGACGTTTGGCTGAAGACCCGGCGGGAGTCCGGAGACCGGTCCGCCAGCACCCCGTGCAGCCGGATGCACGGGCGTTCGCCGTACTTTACGAACGCGGGTCTGGCACGGCCGCGCCGGCCTTCGGAGCGCCGTCGGACACCCCAAAAACCCCGTAATCTAGCGGTTTTTCTACGCTCCATAGAATAGTGTCCTTACTCACATAACCGGTACTCTGGAACGGGCTGGTCCGATCGAAGGACTAGAGTTCCCAAAGGAGCATTGCGCCGTGTGGCTCGTTTCCAAGCTTGTCGCAGGGTGCGTTTATTCCGCAGCCCGGTAACCGCGAGTACGTGGGGTCCGGCTGTACAGAAACTACTTCGACGTAGAAGGACACTAAACCGTGGACCTGTTTGAATATCAGGCGCGCGATATGTTCGAGGCGCACGGTGTACCCGTGCTTGCTGGCATCGTGGCGCACACCCCTGAAGAAGCAAAGGCAGCTGCCGAGAAAATCGGCGGCGTAACTGTCGTAAAGGCGCAGGTCAAGGCCGGAGGCCGCGGCAAGGCCGGCGGCGTCAAGGTCGCGAAGACCGCTGACGAAGCGTTTGAACACTCCACCAACATCCTCGGGATGGACATCAAGGGCCACACCGTGCACCGGGTGATGATCGCCCAGGGTGCAGACATCGCCGAGGAATACTACTTCTCCGTCCTTCTGGACCGGGCCAACCGCAACTACCTGGCCATGTGCTCGGTTGAAGGCGGCATGGAAATCGAGCAGCTCGCCGTTGAGCGCCCCGAGGCCCTGGCCAAGATCTCGATCGACCCGGCCGTGGGCATCGACCAGGCCAAGGCCGACGAAATCGTCGCCGCGGCAGGCTTCGCCGAGGAACTGCGTGGCAAGGTCGCCAGCGTAATCCTGAAGCTCTGGGACGTTTTCAAGAAGGAAGACGCCACTCTTGTGGAGGTCAACCCGCTGGTCCTGACCGGCGCCGGCGACATCGTTGCCCTTGACGGCAAGGTCTCCCTCGACGAGAACGCCGACTTCCGCCACCCCAAGCACGCCCACCTTGAAGACAAGGACGCTGCTGACCCGCTCGAGGCCAAGGCCAAGGCGCAGGACCTCAACTACGTCAAGCTGGACGGCGAAGTCGGCATCATCGGTAACGGTGCCGGCCTGGTCATGTCCACCCTCGACGTCGTTGCTTACGCCGGCGAGAACCACGGCAACGTCAAGCCCGCGAACTTCCTGGACATCGGCGGTGGAGCTTCCGCCGAGGTCATGGCAGCAGGCCTCGACGTCATCCTGGGCGACCCGCAGGTCAAGTCCGTCTTCGTCAACGTCTTCGGCGGCATCACCGCCTGTGACGCCGTCGCCAAGGGCATCGTCGGTGCACTGGCCGAGCTGGGCCACTCCGCGAACAAGCCGCTGGTAGTCCGCCTCGACGGCAACAACGTTGAGGAAGGCCGCCGCATCCTGGCCGAGGCCAACCACCCGCTGGTTACCCTGGCCGCCACCATGGACGAGGGCGCCGACAAGGCTGCCGAGCTCGCCAACGCAGCGAAGTAGAGGGACTCGACTATGTCTATTTATTTGAACAAGGACTCCAAGGTCATCGTCCAGGGCATCACCGGCGGCGAAGGCACCAAGCACACCGCCCTGATGCTCAAGGCCGGCACCAACGTTGTGGGCGGCGTCAACGCCCGCAAGGCCGGCACCACGGTCCTGCACGGCGACGCCGAGATCACCGTCTTCGGCACCGTCAAGGAAGCCATGGCCGAGACCGGCGCTGACGTTTCCATCGTCTTCGTGCCGCCGGCCTTCACCAAGGACGCCGTCGTTGAAGCCATCGAGGCCGGCATCGGCCTCGTCGTCGTCATCACCGAAGGCGTGCCGGTCCAGGACTCCGCCGAGTTCTGGGCACTGGCCCAGTCCAAGGTGGACGCCAACGGCAAGCAGGTCACCCGCATCATCGGACCGAACTGCCCCGGCATCATCACCCCGGGTGAGGCCCTCGTCGGCATCACCCCGGCCAACATCACGGGCAAGGGCCCCATCGGCCTTGTCTCCAAGTCGGGCACCCTGACTTACCAGATGATGTACGAGCTGCGCGACCTCGGCTTCTCCACCGCCATCGGCATCGGCGGCGACCCGGTCATCGGCACCACCCACATCGATGCCCTCGAGGCCTTCGAGGCTGACCCGGAGACCAAGGCGATCGTCATGATCGGCGAAATCGGTGGCGACGCCGAAGAGCGTGCCGCCGACTACATCAAGGCCCACGTCACGAAGCCGGTTGTTGGCTATGTGGCCGGCTTCACCGCTCCGGAAGGCAAGACCATGGGCCACGCCGGCGCCATCGTCTCGGGTTCCGCGGGCACCGCCCAGGCCAAGAAGGAAGCCCTCGAGGCTGCCGGTGTCAAGGTCGGCAAGACGCCGTCCGAGACCGCCAAGCTCCTGCGCGAGGTCTTCGCGACCCTCTAGGTCCCAAGCGCCACGGCAAATAAGCACCACTGCAATACAGCAACGCGGGGTCACTTACGGCCCATTCCACTCGGTGGGATGGGCCGGAGTGACCCCGCGTTGTTTCTTTAAGTACGACGGCGGCAGGCCATCTTCCCCGGGAGGTGACCTGCCGCCGTCGTACTCTTTACGAGCCCGAGATCCTAGACCTTGGCCCCGCTGAGGACTTCCTCGAGCTGTTCGTAGGCTTCGGTCATGCCGCCCTCCATTCCGGACTGCGCCATGCCGTCGCGGGCCTCCATGCTGGGGTAGACCGCGTGGCCGCTGAGCCGCGAACGGCCGCCGCCCAGGTCCTCGAAGGTCAGGGACTCAATGCTCACCACGTCCGGGTAGCCATCGAATTCGAAGGTCTGGATGGCGAAGTCATTCTCGCGGACAGTGTGGAAGACACCGGTGAAACCATATGCGCTGCCGTCCGGCGCGGTGTGGGTGTAGCGGTAGCTGCCGCCGGTCCTGAAGTCGTAGTGGTCAACAGCCATAGTCAGCCGCCGCGGGCCAAGCCACTGGGCGACGAGCTCGGGATCCTTATGCGCCCGGAACACCTCGGACAA
>NZ_CAKKMM010000458.1:0-3558 GCF_918698205.1 Microbacterium sp. Bi128
CCGCCAGGTCACCGCCGCCGGGGGCCGGATGAGCAGCAGCCGGGTTGACCTCACAGACGAGGCCGCTGTGGCGGCATGGGCGCAGGACGTAGCCGCAAACCACGGCCAGGTGCACATCCTGTATGCCAACGCGGCGGTCACCCGCTTCGCCCCGGTGGAGCAGCTCACGTTTGCCGACTGGAAGTGGAATGTCGAACACGAGATGGATGTGGTGTTCCTGCCGGTCAAATACTTCTGGCCACAACTGATCCGGGTGCGGGACGCCGCCATCGTGCTGGTGGGATCCACGGCAGGAGTTACCGGTTCCATGACCAACGGCCGGCTGGCCCACACCGCCACGAAGGGGGCCGTGGTGGCCATGACCAGGCAGCTCGCGGCCGAAGGGGCTCCGCATGGACTCCGCGTCAATACTGTCAGCCCCGGAATGATCCGCACCGCAGCGACCGAGGGCAACCTCCTGGCCGCCGACCACCCCATGCGGTCCATCGCCGGCAGCATCCCGTTGGGCCGGATCGGCACGCCGGAAGAAGTGGCCAAATGCGCGCTGTTCCTGGCCTCCGACGAAGCGTCATACGTGACGGGCGCCAACCTGATGGTCGACGGCGGCTGGTCGGCCGTGCTGCCGGGCTAGTTGGAATCGTGCACCGCGTCAGCGCATGGCGTCGGAGACAGACTTTGCTCCGCCGTGGCCCGACTGGCCGCCGTCCACCGGGATCTCGGCGCCGGTCACGAAGGACGAGAGCGGGCTGAGGAGGAACAGCACGACGCCGGCCACTTCCTCCACGCTTCCAGTGCGGCCCAGCGGGGTCTCGGCCAGGGTGGCCTGCCTGAATTCCGGCTTAGCGCTCGCCGTCATGGGCGTTTCGATGAAGCCCGGATGGACAGTATTAACGCGGATCCCCCGCGGGCCGAGTTCCATGGCCGCCACCTGCGAGAGGCCCCGCAACGCCCACTTGCTGGCGGTATAGGCCACCGGATAGTGCGCGGTCAGGCCTGCGACGGAACCGACATTGACGATGGATGCGGCACTGCCCATCAGCGGTGCGAGCGCCTGGATCCCCAGCAAGCTTCCGGCGACATTGACTTCATAGACGCGCTGCAGGTCAGCCACAGAGGCATCCAGCAACCGGCTCCGCTGGGTGATGCCCGCATTGTTGACCAGCCCGTCCACCTGCCACCCCTGGGACTCGATCCAGGAAGCGAGATCGGACCAGCCGGAGGCATCGCTGACGTCCAGCTGCCGGTACACCAGCGCACCGGCCGAAGACGATGACACGGCGGCCAGCTCGGCCGGTATGTCCGCTGCGAGGTCTGTGGCAATGACGCGGGCCCCGGCCTCCACCAGCATGCGCGCCTCGGCAGCGCCCTGGCCCTGGCCAGCGCCGGTGACCACCACGGTCCGGCCATCGAGCTGAAGGGAGAGCACCCTAGATACCGGACGTAACCGCAGCGGCAACCCGGTTGCGCGGACGCTGCCGGGCACGCACCAGAGTCCCGGCGTTACGGCGTTCACCTACCGTGTTCTCTATGGTCCCGATGCCTTCCACCGTCATGCGGACCATGTCTCCCGTCTTCAGCGGCGGGGGAGTCTTCGCGCCGTTCCGTCCCCAGAGCTCCGCGAGGCAACCGCTGCCGCAGGTGCCGGAGCCCAGCACATCGCCGGGCCGGACCACGGAGTCCTGCGAGGCGTAGGCCACTAGCTCGGCGAACGGCCAACCTATATTGGACAGCAGGTCCTGGCCGATGGCTTTCCCGTTGACTTCCACGGCCATGGAGATCGGCAGGAACCCCTCGGCGTCGTGCAGGTCCTCGAACTCATCCGCGGTGACAATCCAAGGCCCCAGCGTATTGGCGAAGTCTTTGCCCTTGCACGGCCCCAGGCTGACTCTCATCTCCCGGCGCTGCAGGTCCCGCGCCGACCAGTCGTTGAGGACGGTGTAGCCGAAAATGTGCCGGTGCGCCTCCGCTGCAGTCAGGTTCCGGCCGTCGCTTCCGGGGACGCGCCCGACGACGGCGGCTACCTCGGTCTCGAAGTCCAGGTCCTCGCAGCCCGCCGGAATACCAATCACCTCGCCGGTGCCGGTCACCGTATGCGGGTTGGTGAAGTAAAAGGTGGGCGCCTCGTACCATTCGGGCACCACGCCGGCCACGCCGTCGATGCTCTTCCGCACGCCTTCGACGTGTTCCTCGAACGCGACAAAATCCCGGATGGTGGCGGGCGCCAGTGGGGCGAGCAGCTGCACGTCCGCCAGCGGAACGGCCGGGCCAGACCCGATGATCCGCCGGGCCAAACCCAGGGTCGCCTCGAGCCCTGCTTCCAGGAGTGTCTGAACCGTCTGGCCTGCGGGCAGGGCATAGCAGTTACCGCCGTCGACGAAGCCGGACTGCGTCCCGCCGTCGTGGTTCCAGCGAGCAATCTTGACCATAAGAACGTCCTTAGGCTGTGCGGCGGGCGGTGAGGATGGAAGCGGGCGTGATGCCCAGGGCAGCGGCGTTGCCGGCCAGCACCCTGGCCTCGTCCTCGGCGGAAAGCTGTGCCTCGATGACCTCGGCCACGGGGCGGTCGGAGCCCATGTCGAACGGGTAGTCCGAGCCCAGCAGCACCTGCCCCGGGCCAGCGGCGGCCACGAGCGCCCGCAGTTCAGCCGGGCTGTGGACCAGGGAGTCGAAGAACAGCTTCTTCACATACGACGACGGCGGCTCAGCACAGCCGCGTGCCTCCGGCCGGACCCTCCAGGCGTGATCGGAGCGGCCAAGGCTGGTGGGAAGGTAGCCGCCGCCGTGCGCGGCCAGAACCAACAGGCTCGGGTGCCGGTCCAGGACACCGCTGAAGATCAGGTGGGACAGGGCCACCGCGTTTTCCGCGGGCTGGGAGACGGTGTTGGCGAGGTAGAAGCGGTCCAGCCGCTCGTCCAGCGAGCAGCCGAACGGGTGCAGGAAGACCAGGGCACCAAGCTCCTCGGCCCGGCTCCAGAACGGTTCCAGCCTGGGGTCGGACAGCTCAACGGTGCTGCGCTCCGGGTCGGCGGGGGTGGCGGCGAACGAGCCGATTTCCACGCCTAGCAACCCGCACTCCAGCATGGCGTGTTCCAGGGCTTCGACCATCAAGGAAGGGTGCTGCAGCGGGACCAGGCCCAGGCCGTTCAGCCGTTCCGGGGCGTGGGCCACGAACTCCCGCACCGCCTGGTTGGCGGCCCTGGCAACCTGCAGGGCCAGCTCTTCCGCGGCGAAATAGTAGAAGTGCGACGGCGACGGCGAGACGAGCTGCACGTCCACGCCTTGGGCGTCCATGTCCGCAAGACGGCGGTCCAGGTCCGTCAGCTGCGGCCAGCGCTCCTTGATCATTTTTCCCGAAGCGGCCATCGACTCTGGTCCGTTGCGCCGGACTTCCAGAGCCTGTTGAGCGCCGAAGCCCTCGGGATCAGCTTCGGCCACCAATTGCTGCAGGGCCGGAAGCAGGATGTGGGCGTGGACGTCCACGGTGGGTTTTTCAGCAGGGCCGGTGCTCATGCGGGCTCCCTAACCAAGCTGGAGACTGAATGCATGAGGCCCGGAACG
>NZ_CAKKMM010000459.1:0-3557 GCF_918698205.1 Microbacterium sp. Bi128
GGAGTACAGATTGGTTTTGAAAACGCGATCAAACTCTTCGGTGGGCAGTGATTCGAAGCTCTCGCGGTTCTTCTGGTAGGCCGCATTGAGCACCAGGACGTCGAGGCGCCCGAATTCGGCCAGCGTCGCCTTCACGATGTCCGCCGCGAAGTCCTCGCTGCGGCCGTCGCCGGGGAGCAGCAGGGCCTTGCGGCCGGCCTTTCGGATCCACTCGGCGGTGTCCTGCGCGTCGTCTTCTTCCTCCGGCAGGTAGGAGATGGCGACGTCGGCCCCCTCCCGGGCGAAGGCGATCGCCACCGCCCTGCCGATTCCGGAGTCGCCGCCCGTGATCAGGGCAGCCTTGCCGCTCAGGGCACCGCTGCCGCGGTAGCTTTCCTCGCCGTGGTCCGGCTTGGGCTCCATGGGCGCGGTGAGGCCGGGCTGCTTCTGGACCTGTTCCGGGAACGGGCCGGAATGGTAGCCGGCGCGCGGATCGCGCGGCTGGTCGGGCTGCTTGGGCTGGTCCTGCCGTTCGCTTGAGTCGCTCATAATCCGCCTAACTACGTGTCGGTTTCCAGGGATGTTCATCGGTCCCGTGTGGCCGGGGCCCGCTGAATCCATCCCGGCGAAGTAATCAGTTTCTACCTAACCACAATATCGTCAGCAAGCTTAGTACCAACTTGTTTTTGGCAACTCTCAAGCCTAGGTTGAGGGTGGGGCCGCGTGCTGCGTCGGGTTCCCTTGGTTTCAGGATTTGCGGAGGAGTACCGATGACTGGCCCAGTAGCGCCGAAGAACGACGGCAGGGACGAGTCCCTTGCCGAGCGGATGGACCGCAACTGGGTCGAACTGCTGCAGGAATTGCGCGTACTTCAGACCGGCGTCCAGATTCTCGCCGGCTTTCTCCTGACGCTGCCGTTCCAGTCGCGCTTCGAGCCGCTCGATGACTACCAGACCCGCCTGTATCTCGCCAACGTCGTCCTGGCCGCCCTGACCACGGCCACGATCCTGCTGCCCGTGAGCGTGCACCGCCGGCTGTTCCGGCAAGGGCTGAAGCAGGCCCTCGTGAGCAGCGCGGACATCATCGTCAGGTTTTCGTTGACCGGGGTGGGGCTGCTGAGCGTGGGCACCACCTCACTCATCTTCGATGTCACCGTAGGCCGGACGGCGGGCGTGATCGCCGGCGTCGGGCTGCTCGCCGTGCTGGTGCTGCTGCTGGTACTTGTCCCTGCCTGGATCCGTCGACGGGCCCGCAAAGAGGAGTCGCTATGACAGACGTTTCACATGAGCGCCACACCGCGGGCGCGGGAACCATGGGCAAGTGGGTCAAGGAACATGGACTGCTTCTGGCCAATATCGGGCTGTTCGTCGTGTTTTTCGTCGGCATGGTCCTGAGCGGGGCAAGCACCTACAGCGACGAGCAGCAGGCCCACGGCGAACCTGCCGTGACCGTCCTGCAGTACCTTGGCACCGGGAACTTCCTGGAGGCGACTTTCGAGAACTGGGAGTCGGAATTCCTGCAGATGGGCATGTACGTCATCCTCACCGTCTTCCTGTTCCAGAAGGGGTCCTCCGAGTCCAAGCCGCTGGGCCGGACCGCCCCGCAGGACGAGGACCCCCGGCAGGCAAAGCTCAAGGAGTCCACGCCGTGGCCCGTGCGGCGCGGCGGCTGGGTCCTCAAGCTCTACGAACACTCACTTTCGCTCATGTTCCTCCTGCTGTTCCTGGCGTCGATCGCCCTGCACGCGGTTGGCGGCGCGGAGGACTACAACAGTGACCAGCAGGCGCACGGCCAGCCCACCGTGACGGTGCTGGGCTATCTGGCGACGAGCCGATTCTGGTTCGAGTCCTTCCAGAACTGGCAAAGCGAGTTCCTCGCCGTGGCGGTCCTGGTGGGCGCCTCGGTATACCTGCGCGAGAAGGGCTCCCCCGAGTCCAAACCCGTGGCCGAACCGCACTACGAGACCGGCGCCTAGACGGCAGGCCGGCCGGCACGGGCGTCAGGAAGGCGCGTCAGGCGCCTTCGAGGACCTGGCTGGTGACCCAGGTAAGGTACTTTGCGGCGTTTGCTACTGCGTCCTGGGGGCTGCCGGCGACGTCCAGCAGCTGCGCCGCGGCCACCACGCCGTGGCGGGCAAGATCCTCCGGGGTGACGAGGATCCGGCCGGCCACCACGACCACCGGAATGCCGAGGGCCTGGGCGGCATCGGCGAGGGCGATCGGCGCCTTGCCTGTCAGCGATTGGCTGTCCATGGAGCCTTCCCCGGTGATGACCAAATCAGCCACCGCGAGTTTCGCGTCCAGCCCGGTGAGGCCGGCCACCAGCTCGAAGCCGCCTTCCAGGGCGGCCGTGCTGAAGGCCAGGAACGACGCCGGGAACCCGCCGGCCGCCCCGGCGCCGGGCACGTTGACGTCCCGGCCGGTACTCTGGCGCAGGACCGAAGCCCAGTTGCGCAGGCCGGCGTCGAGCAGTTCCACCGCATCGGCGTCGGCGCCTTTTTGCGGTCCGAACACGTGTGCCGCGCCGTCACTGCCGAACAGCGGGTTTTGGACGTCGACGGCGATCCGGAACTTCACCCCGGCCAGCCGCGGGTCGAGGCCGCTGACGTCCACGGACGCGACGTCGGCAAGCGACCCTCCGCCGAGCGGCACCACGTTGCCGGCGGCGTCCAACGGCTTGAGTCCGAGGGCGCGGAGGGCCCCGCTGCCGCCGTCGCTCATGGCCGAACCGCCCACGCCCAGCACGATTTCCGTGGCACCGGCGTCCAGTGCGGCGGCGATCAGCTGGCCGCAGCCGTAGCTGTGGGCGCGCAGCGCGTTGGCCGGTGTGGGCTCCATGTGCGCCAGCCCTGAGGCCTGCGCCGTTTCAATCACCGCGGTGGCCCCGCCGAAAGCATCCGCCCGGATGGCCCACGCGGCACCGATCGGGGCCAGGATCGGGCCGACGACCGCGTTGAGCCGTTCCTCATAGCCGGCCGCGACGGCCGCCTCGAGGGTCCCTTCGCCGCCGTCGGCCACCGGAAACTGGATGGCGTCGGCCTCGGGGTAGACGCGCAGGGCGCCTTCGGCAATGGCCGCGGCGGCTTCGACGGCGGTGAGGGAGCCCTTGAACTTGTCCGGGGCGATGAGGATGCGCATGGCTCTATCCTGCCAGCCCGGCGGCCCCGGATGTTGCTCGCCCCGGTGCAGGGACAAATCCGCACCCCCGGGAGTAACCTGTCTGCCACACATATTCCAGCCCGGGCCCGCCCGGCAGAGGACGACGTTGGAAAGCAACGGATGGGGGGAACGGTGAGCCACTACGGACACGGCGTTCCGGGCGTGAGCGAGTTACTGCTCGTGCGGCACGGTGAAAGCCAGGGCAACGTTGCCGCCACGCTGGCTCAGCAGGCCGGCGCGCATGTCATCGACGTCCCGGCCCGGGATGCGGATATCGGATTGTCGGACACGGGACGGGAGCAGTCGCTGGCCCTGGGCAGGCTCCTCGCCGGCTACCCGGACGGCCGGCGCACGCCAGTCTGGTCCTCGCCCTACCTGCGCGCACGCCAGACCGCGGAACTCGCCGTCCAGACCGGCGGC
>NZ_CAKKMM010000460.1:0-3557 GCF_918698205.1 Microbacterium sp. Bi128
GTCAGCGCCCGCCCCTGCACCCGGGCTAGTGAATCCTGGCGGCTACTTCTTCACCGCGATCAGCAGGCCGTCTCCGGTGGGCAGCATGGCGGAAGCGAGACGGTCGTCGTCGCGGATGGACTTGCCGATCTGGCGCAACACCACGGTGGTGGCTTCCCGGGCGGCCGGGTTCGCGACCCGGTCCTTGTCGAGGGCATCGTTGACGATCAGCAGCCCGCCGGATTTGAGCAGCCGCACGGCCTGTTCGACGTAACTGGGGTAGTTCGGTTTGTCCGCGTCAATGAAGACGAGATCATAGGCGCCGTCCGTAAGCCGGGGCAGGACATCCCCGGCCCGGCCCGAAATGGTGCGGGTGCGGTTGGCGGGGCTGCCGGCCTCCTGGAACGCTTCGCGGGCTGCCTTGAGGTGTTCGACGTCGACGTCGATAGTGGTCAGGACAGCCTGCGGACCCAGCCCGCGCAGGATGCACACGCCGGACACGCCTGCGCCGGTGCCGATCTCCACGGCGGTCTGTGCCTTGGACGCCGCCGCCAGCACCGTCAGCACGGCGCCCACGCCGGGGCCGATCGGGGTCACGCCAAGCTCGAAGGACCGTTCGCGCGCGTGCAACAGGACCTCATCCTCGGCAGGCAGATCTTCTGCATAGGACCAGCTCGTGGACTTATCGGCGCTCATGGGATATCGCTTTCTGGGCGGCAGGGGAGTGTTCCCTACAGCGTACTGTGTCCGGCGTGACGGGACGCGGAAGCGGCAGCACCGTGGCCCCGGCCGGAGGGGGTCGTTCTGCCTTCGGCGGAAGACCGCGGTGGATCAGGAAATTCCCAGCTTATTTTGAAATGATGGGTATCCGCTCATCCGCGTGGTGATCGGCGTCGAATGAAGGGTGCAGGAACCTGTGCAAGCAGGCACAATTCAGGCGTAGGTACCATCCACGAGGGGAGTGGACGATGTCGATTCTGGCACCTGTCCCGGCAACAGAGGCAACAGATTCAACCGGCCAGTCCCGGACCGCGGCGGAAGCCGAATGGGTCCGGCCGACCTGGGAGGAAGTGGTGACGAACCACTCCGCCAAGGTCTACCGCCTTGCGTACCGTCTGACCGGAAACAAGTACGACGCCGAGGACCTCACCCAGGAGGTGTTTGTGCGGGTCTTCCGTTCGCTCGAGAACTTCAAGCCCGGCACGCTCGATGGCTGGCTGCACCGGATCACCACCAACCTGTTCCTGGACCAGGCCCGGCGCAAGAGCCGGATCCGCTTTGATGCGTTGGCCGACGACGCCGAGTCGCGGCTGCCGGGCCGGGAGCCCGGGCCGGAGCAAAGTTTCGAGTTCAACAACCTCGACGTCGATGTCCAGGCAGCGCTGGAGGAACTTCCGCCCGACTTCCGCGCCGCCGTCGTGCTGTGCGACCTCGAAGGGCTCTCCTACGACGAAGTCGCCGCCGCGCTGGACATCAAACTCGGGACCGTCCGGTCCCGGATTCACCGCGGCCGGACAATGCTCCGTGAAAAACTCGCGCACCGCGACCCGCGCCCGGCGCAGCCGGCCAAGCAGTCCCTCAAGCCGCGGCTCAAGATGCCGCGCATCGCCGGCCTCCTCTGAACCGGTCAATGGGTCTGCTGAGACGGCTGCTGGGAGCACCAGGCTGCAGGTTCTGGGGCGGGCCCGGGGCTACCCGGAAATGGGCCGCCGGCCGCCACGATCACGTGGAATCGTGTGCCGAATGCCGCGCCCGGCAACAGCGCGAACGCCAGTACCTCGAGAAGCTCCGCGGCGCCGCCGTGCCCGAGGCCAGTGAGGACCTGACTGCACGGCTCCTGGCACGGACCGGTCAGCTGGCCGCGGAACGGGCGGCCGCGGAACGGACAGCCGAAGCGGAGCGGGAACAAACAGCCCCGGAAGCTACGGTGCCTGCAGCTACAGCTCCGGCACCTACGGCTCCTACACCTTCGGCACCTTCAGCTCCGGAACGGGCCATGGCGGAACGCCCCGGCCCGGCGGACACAGCGGACGTATTGGATGCAGCGGAACGGCCGGGCGCGGCGGATGCCGCCGGGGCCGGCCATCGTCCGTGGCCCTCGGACCGGTTCCCGGCAGGACACCCCGTGCCGGGTCGGCCAGGGACGGCGGGACCGGTCGCCGGTCGCGCCGCCGCCGCGGGTCCACACGGCGCCCGTCGCCGCGGCCCGCGCCTGCCGGTGCTTGCTGTCGGCGGAGCCGTCGCCGCTTTGGCCCTCATGACCGGCACCGCGTACGTCATGGGAGGCGACGACGCGGTCCCCGCCGAGGGCGCAGGGACTGCCACCCTCGCCCACCCGGATGCCCCCGGGCTGCCCGGCAGCGGTGAGCCGCTCGGTGCAACGGAGCTGTTCGACGCCAGCGGATCCGGCGTCCCCGGCGCTGAGGGAACCGGGCCCCGTGTTGCGTTCGGCCTCGGCGGCGAGCCCGACTTCACCCCTGCCGGGACGCTGAACACCGGTGAGCTTGCTGCGTTCCGCTCGCAGGGGTGGACATGTCCGGAGCTGCGCGAGCTCGGATTCCACCTCCTCTGGGCCCGTGCCGGCGTCATCTCCGGGGACGAGGTCCTGGAACTTCGCCTCACGGATGGCCGGCACTTCGCCACGGTCCTTGAGCAGCACGCTTCGACGCGGGCGCCCGCGGCGCCCCCCGCACCCGCACAGGCCGAAGATTCGCCCATCAACGTGCTGACCGGACACGCCGCCGTGGCTGACGGCTTTGTCCCGGCCAAGGCCGGCACGCCGTCGGCCGCCCCCGAACCCGGGTATGGCTTTCTTTGGGTCAACCCCGCCCCGCCCTACCGGGCCATCTACCAGACGTCGGCGGCGACATACACGTACATTTCGGACCTGCCGGCCGAGCAGGCGGACGACGGCGTTGCCGCGCTGACCCGGGTCAGCAGTCGCACTCCCGTGCCGGCCTCGCACAACGGAATTCCGGAACGGATCGAGCGCGGATTGAGCCGAATCCTGGAGCACCTGGCACCGTGAGGCAGGGACGGGCCGGACATGGCCGGCATACGGACTTCGCGGAATCGTCGCCAGCCCGAGCGAGAGGGTAACCTTCCTAAAGTGCTTGGAATCAATGGACCGGAGTTCTTACTTCTGCTGATCATCGGCCTTCTGGTGATTGGTCCCAGCAGGCTGCCCGAATACACCCAAAAACTTGCCAATATTGTCAAGGAAGTGCGCCGGATGGCGTCAGGTGCGCGGGAACAGATCAAGGAAGAAGTCGGCATCGACATCGATGAGGTCGACTGGAAGAAGTACGATCCGCGCCAGTACGATCCCCGCCGGATCATCAAGGAAGCGCTCCTTGACGATGACACCAAGCCGATGAGCGCCGGGGCACCGGCAACGGTCTCCACGGCCGCTGCCGCGACTGCTGTCGCCGCGCACCGCCCCGAGCGGGTGCTCGAGCGGCTGCCCGAGGGCGAACCGGCACCCTTCGACTCAGAGGCGACCTAGGACTTCCCGCGGCGGGCCCGCCGCAGTGCCTGCGCAGGGATGCGGCCGGCCGCTGTCAGCGGGGCTGCAGACC
>NZ_CAKKMM010000461.1:0-3555 GCF_918698205.1 Microbacterium sp. Bi128
CCAGACTCCCGCCCCGCCGCCCAGTGCTCCCGCCTCCGGTGCCCCGGCCTCAGACGCCGCGACCCCGGGCAGTGAGGGCCAGACCGGCGATGCGCCGGTGCTGCTGGACGCGCAGTTCCGCCGCGTCCTGGAACAGGTTGCCGGTGCCGTCGATGCAGGAGACGCTGCCAAGGACGCCGCCAAGCTGGCGCCGCGGGTGGCCAAGTCCGAACTCCAGGTGCGCACACAGAACTACAAGATCCGCTCGCAGGTCGGTTCCTACGAGGCCCGCATGCCTGTCCGCTCCACCAAGCTGCTGACCACGGTGGTCACCAACAAGCGCAGCTGGCCGCGCTCGGTCATGGCCGTGACGCAGGGCGAGGGCAACGTCGTCCCGCAGCTGCTGACCCTGACCCAGGACTCCCCGCGGGATAACTACAAGCTGGTCAGCAGCACCCCGCTGCAGCCGGGTGCCACCTTCCCGGGGATCGGCAGGGCCGGTACGGAGACGCTGGCGCCCGCGGACAAGACCGGGCTCGCGTACAGCGGCGACGAAGCCCTCGCCGGGCTCGGTGACCGCCTGACCAAGGCCGACTCCACCTTCAAGGACAAGCTCGTCGAAGGCCAGTCCTCCCCGTACATCGCGGACACCCTCGCCTACCAGGCCGACGTCGTCAAATCAGGCGTCAACGGCACCTTCGCCTTCACGCACAAGGCGGCCGCGGACAACACTGTCGTGTTCCGAACCGCTGACGGCGGGGCCTTGGTGCTGGGACGGCTGAACTTCTCGTTCGACGGCACTCCGAAGGCTGACGGGGACAAGCTCACCATCGGCGACGACGCGGCCGCCCTGGCCGGCGGCAAGGAGACCAGCACCGGCATGGTGCTGGACTTCGCAGAGTCCGTGGCTGTCTATGTTCCGCCGGCCGGTTCCACGGACCCGATGAAGCTCGTGGCCGCCACCCGCGGCCTGGTCGGGGCGTCCTTCAAGTAGCCTTCGCCGGCGGGCATGGTGGCGCCGGGCGGGACTTCAATGGCTAGAGTGGAGCTATGACTACGCCAGCTTCCCGCCCGGTCCCGCCAGTTGCCGCCAGCCCGCTGAACCTGCGCGGCGCCGTCGATCTCTCCGCCCTGAAACAGCGGCCGGCACCGAGTTCTCCGGGACCTGCCCGTCCCGGCGCCGCAGCCCCCGGCCCGGCGGGGTCCGCCGATTCTGCCGGTGCCCCGGCGGCCCCGGCATCCGGCCCGGCCGACCACGCAGGCCGGCCGTTGCGCGTGGATGTGACCGAGGGCAACTTCCAGGAGCTCGTGGACCTCTCGGCCCAGGTGCCTGTGGTGATCGCCCTCTGGGCCTCCTATTCGCCAGGCTCCGGCCAGCTGGTGGACGTCCTTGAAGGCATCGTCGAGAGCTACGACGGCCGGCTGGTCCTCGGGGCCGCGGACATCGACGTGTTCCCGGAACTTGCCCAGGCGTTCCAGGTGCAGGCCGTGCCGACCGCCGTCGCGGTGGTCAAAGGCCAGCCCGTGCCGCTCTTCCAGGGAGGCGCGGACGAACAGCAGGTACGCAGCCTGTTCGATGAACTTCTCAAGGTCGCGGCCACCAACGGCGTGACCGGACGGATCGGCGCCGGCGGCCCGGTTGGCGCGGAACCGGAGGCGCCGCCGCTGCCGCCGCTGCACCAGGCGGCGTTCGATGCGATCGAGGCCGGCGACTACGCGGCCGCGGCCGCCGCCTACCGGCAGGCCCTGAACGAGATGCCCGCCGACGCGGAGGCCAAGGCCGGCCTGGCGCAGGTGGAACTGATGGATCGCCTGCAGGCCCTCTCCGGGCCCGAGGCAGATGCCCTGCGCCGGCTCGCGGCCGACGAACCGGACAACCTCGAGGCCCAGCTCGGGGTTGCGGACCTGGATATCGCCGGCGGCCACATCGAGGACGGCCTTGGCCGGATCGTGACGTTCATTGGCCGCAACTTCGGCCCGGAACGGGAGACCGCCCGGGTCCGGCTGCTTGAACTCTTCGACGTCGTCGGCACCGGCGACGAGCGCGTCGCCAAGGCCCGCCAGGGGCTGGCCCGGGTGCTGTTCTAGTGGGATCGGCACTCTTTGCGCCGCTGGATCTAAGGTCACTGCGGCTGCAGCACCGTGGCTGGGTGTCCCCGATGTGCCAGTACAGCTGCGACCCCGAAACGGGCGAGGGCGTGCCCACAGACTGGCACCTGATGCATCTGGGCTCCTTTGCCACCGGGGGAGCGGCCCTGGTCCTCACCGAGGCCAACGCCGTCAACGCCGCGGGCAGGATCAGCCCCCGCGACGCCGGACTCTACAACGACGACCAGGCCGCGGCCTGGGAACGCATCACCGCCTTCGTGCACCGCCACGGCACCGCGGAGACCAAGATCGGCACCCAGCTGGCGCACGCCGGCCGGAAAGCGTCCTCCTACTGGCCGTTCTCCGGCAAGGTGGGCAGCGTGCCGGCGTCCGAGGGCGGCTGGGACACCGTGGGTCCTGGCACCGGCGCATTCGACGGCTACGCGCCGCCGTCGGCCATGACGGAAGCGCAGATCGACGGCGTGATCGCCGATTTCGCCGCGTCCGCCGTGCGGGCCGTCGATGCCGGGTTCGACACGATCGAAATCCATGGCGCGCACGGCTACCTGCTGCACCAGTTCCAAAGCCCGCTGGTCAACGACCGCACGGACCGCTGGGGCGGGGACGAGGCGGGCCGGAACCGATTGACGCTTGCCGTGGTGGACGCCGTCCGCGCCGTCATCCCGGACTCCATGCCCCTGCTGCTGCGGATCTCGGCCTCGGACTGGGCGCCGGGCGGGATCGAGGCCGACGCCTCGGTCCGGATGGCTGCTGCCGCCGCCGAGCGCGGGGTGGACCTGGTGGACGTTTCCAGCGGCGGGGCCGTGGCCCACCAGCAGATTCCCGTAGGCCCGGGCTACCAGACCGGGTTCTCCGCACGGATCCGGCGCGAAACCGGGGTCAGGACCGGCACGGTGGGACTCCTGACGTCCGCCGGGCAGGCCGAACACGCGGTGGCCACCGGCCAGGCGGACGGCGTGTTCATTGCCCGTGCCGCCCTGCGGGATCCGCACTGGTGGCTGCGGGCCGCGTTTGAGCTCGGCCATGACCTCGCGTGGCCGCCGCAGTACGAGCGCGCCATGCCCCGGCATTCGTTCTAGAACCGGCATCCATTCCAGAACCGGCATTTATTCCAGAAACAGCTGCGCGGTTCCCGCGAGTGAAAACGTACGCCTTGCGGACTATCCTTTTCGCGCCGTCCGGCGGTTAGTCTGGCGTCATGACATTCCAACCCCCTGGCCAGCAGGGACAGCCAGCCCCGCCCGGTCCGTCTTCGCCGCCGGCGGCTGTCCTGCAGGTGCCTGCCTTGTCCCTGCTTGGCCTCGCCAAGCGCTTCGGCGACAAAATCGCCGTCGATGGCATCAGCCTGGACGTTCCGGCCGGGTCCTTCTACGGGGTGGTCGGGCCCAACGGCGCCGGTAAGACCACCACCCTGTCGATGGCGACCGGCTTGCTGCGCCCGGACTTCGGCACCGCGCTGGTCCACGG
>NZ_CAKKMM010000462.1:0-3554 GCF_918698205.1 Microbacterium sp. Bi128
CTGCCGCATGGCCCCGCCCAACCCGTTGGCCCCGGGTCAGCCTGCCGCGCGGAGCCTGCCGGGATCAGCCGTTGGGCCGGTGGGGGATGTACTGCACTGCCCACTTGTTGCCGTCGGGGTCGGCGAAGTGGACAAAGTGCCCCCAGTCCTGGACGTCGACGTCGCTGACGTCCACTCCGTTGTCCTTGAGCTGCTTGTGCGCGGCCTGGATGTCGCTGACCACAAGCTGCAGGCTCGGTGCGGTACCGGGCGGGGCGTCGTTGAGGCCCTCGCCGATGGCAATCGAGCAGCCGGAGCCCGGCGGCGTCAACTGGACAAACCGGAGGCCCTCCATGGGCCGTTCGTCGTAGTCGGCGTTGAAGCCCACCTTATTGACGTAGAAATCCTTGGCCCGGTCCACATCGGACACCGGCACAAACACGAGTTCAAGTTTCCAATCCATGGCGCACAGGCTAGCGCGGTCCGCGCCGGCGCGGAAGGGATCCTCCGTGTTGCGCCTCGGCGGCGCCGCTCCTAGCCGGCGATGCCGTACAGGCGGTCTCCGGCGTCGCCCAGGCCGGGCACGATATAGGACTTCTCGTTGAGCTTCTCGTCGATCGAGGCCAGCACGATCGTCACGTTGGCCTCTGACAGCTCTTCCTCCAGCTTGGCCAGGCCCTCCGGGGCGGCAAGGAGGCAGATGCAGGTGACGTCGGAGGCGCCGCGCTTGAAGAGGAATTTGATGGCCTCGCGCAGGGTCCCGCCGGTGGCCAGCATGGGATCGAGGACGAAGATCTGCCGGTCCGTGAGGTCCTCGGGGAGGCGCTCGGCGTAGGTGATGATGTCCAGGGTCTCTTCGTCCCGGGCCATGCCCAGGAAGCCGACCTCGGCCGTGGGGACCAGCTTGGTCATGCCCTCGAGCATGCCCAGCCCGGCGCGGAGAATGGGGACCACCAGCGGGGTGGGCTTGGTGAAGGCGGTGCCGACGGTGGTGCTGACGGGGGTCTCGATGGTCACCGGTTCGGTGCGGACATCTCGCGTGGCTTCGTACGCGAGGAGCGTGACAAGCTCCTCGGTGAGCTGGCGGAAGACCGGGGACGGGGTGTTCTTGTCCCGCAGAACGGTGAGCTTATGGGCGACCAGCGGGTGGTCCACAACGAGAGTGCGCATGGGTCAAAACTATCACCCGGATGCTGAGGACCGTCCCGCGGGGCCGGAGGTATCGGCGTCGTTCGTCCCTGCCTGTGCAGTGCCGACGGCACTGCCTTTGGTGGCGCCTTCATGCAGGTGGGCGGGATGCTCAAAAGTCGGCGCGTCGCCGGCGTGTTCGCGGTGCCGGAGCACGTGGAAGAGCCGGTGGGCCAGGATCACGATCCCCACCCAGGCCAGACCGATGACCCACCCGACGATCACATCGGTCATCCAGTGATGGCCCAGGTAGACCCTGCTCAGGCCCATCGCGACGATGAAGATCACACCAGCGGCGATCAGGGCGATCCGGGCGCCGGTCCGCTTGATGTGCAGGCAGGCCAGGTACACCACGAGCGCGATCACCACCGTGGTGTTCAGCGTGTGGCCGCTCGGGAACGACGGCGAGTTCTCGTAGGGCGGCACGGCGTCGGCATGGTCCGGGCGGGTCCGGCCGATCAGTTTCTTGCCCAGGGACGTGGCCGTCACGGAGACCGCGGCTGCGCCGCCGATCAGGATCAGCGGCCGCCACGACCGGGAGGTGTAGATGAGCACTGCCGTCAGGATGCTGGCCAGGATGGGCATCCCGATGCCGCCGCCGATGTTGGTGAACCCGGTGATGAACGCGTCGAGGCCGGGGTTGCGAAGCTGCTCCATGAACGCCAGCGCCGGCTTGTCCAGGTTCGCCAGGCCCGCGTCGTCCACCACGTTGTCGTAGACCTCGGCACTCGTCAGGGCCAGGATCACCACCACCACGCCGCCGATCAGCATGGTGATCCACAGCGCCGCGTAGGGCACCACCCATTTGCCCCAGCGCTCCGTCAGCCAGTTCTCTGTTCTGGTGGTCACGGCCGTCTCCCGAATATTTGACTATTTGAACCCGTGGACTGCGCAGCCGGGCTGCACAGCATGCTTAGGATCGAAACTATCATTGACCCATGACTGCCCCTGAGCCGCGCCATGCCCAGTGGATGGGCCTTGCCCTGGTTGAGGCCCGGAATGCCCTGGCCACCGCAGACGTGCCGATCGGCGCCGTCGTGATCGGGCCGGACGGTTCGGTGCTGGGCACCGGGCGAAACGAACGCGAGGCCCTCGGGGACCCGACGGCCCACGCCGAGATGGTCGCCATCCGGGAGGCCGCCGCGCGGTTGCGGTCGCACCGGGCCCTGGAGGGCAAGGGCGACGACGGCTGGCGGCTGGAGGACTGCACCCTGGTGGTGACGCTGGAACCCTGCGCGATGTGCGCTGGAGCGATCGTCCTCGCCAGGATTCCGCGGGTGGTGTTCGGTGCCTGGGACGAGAAGGCCGGCGCCGCGGGTTCCGTGTTCGACATCCTCCGCGAGCGCCGGCTCAACCACTGGGTGGAAGTGGTTGCAGGCGTCCGTGAGCAGGAGTGCGCAGCGCTGCTGCGGGACTTCTTCGCCGGGCACCGCGCCTGATCCGTTCCGGCTAGCTTGCGCCGCCGGCAGATGACGCGCCGGCCGGTGACGCTGAGGCTACAGCGGAAGCCGCGAGCCCATCGATCCGCTTCTGCCGGGAGGCCGGAGAGTCCAGGCTGAAGGCCCGGAAATCACCGAGGTCCTCGCGGATCCAGGTTTCCACCTCGGCGATCCGCTGTGTGACGGCGGGCGTGGGGCCGTGGAACAGCCAGGGCACGATCCGTTCCTGGGCCGGATCGTACTGCCAGAGTCCGATGATCCGGCCGCGGTCCAGGATCGGGTGGTCCGGGAGATCCGCCTGCAGCGCGAGCGACCCCAGCGCCGGCTTCTGCAGGTCCTCCTCGGCCAGCAGGTCCGCCGCGTTGCGGCGCAGCAGGAACAGGGAATCCGTTCCTGCCAGCAGCTGGATCTGTTCCCCCGCCGGCTCCTCAAAGGCGGCGAGGCCGCCGAGGTCCTCGGGCAGCATCCACAGCGGGTCACCGCCTGCGGCATGTGCCCCGGCCATTGCTGTGGACAGGGCGGTGGGCACCTCGACGGCGCCGACGGCGGCGAGGGCCGCCTTGCTTTGCGCCACGGTGAACCCCGTGAACCATTGCGACTGTTTGAAGGTGGCTCCGCCGGTCCAGCCCAGGTAGCGGCGGATCAGCTCGGTGCGCGCATCCTCGTCGTCAAGATCGCTGGGCGGCAGGCCCCACGGCTGGTAGGCGTAGCGCTGCTGGTCCAGGCGCCCGTTCGCCGGGACCCTGCGGATCCGGCCGTCGGACTGCAGGATCCCGAGTGCGGTAGGCAACGTGGTGGTGGCGCCCTTTTTCTTGCCTTCCTCGCCAAGGTTGCGCACTGAATCGCCGAGCTCGTCCTTGAGCTGCCGCGGATCCATGGGCCCCTCCGCCTCGGCGAGGGTGTGCAGCACCTGCTCTTCCAGCAGCGTGATCTCGCCGCGATCCACGC
>NZ_CAKKMM010000463.1:0-3552 GCF_918698205.1 Microbacterium sp. Bi128
TTCCCCTGAGTCGGCATCAAGGCCGTCGTCGGGACGCTGTCCGTCTTCGCCGTGACGCTGGTGCTATTCAAGAGCGGCAAGGTCCGGGCGACGCCCAAGCTCATGCGGTTCTTCATGATCGCCCTGATCGGCTATGCGGTGTTCGCGCTCGTCAACGTCGTCATGATGATGACCGGGGCCGTGACCACGCCGTTCGGACTGAGCACCAGCGTGGAGATCATGGGCATCCCGCTCGGCGTCTTCATCGGCTTCCTGGCGATCGGCCTGGCCGCCTTCTCCCTGATCATGGACTTCACGTCCATCGAGGCGGCCATCAACGCCGGCGCCCCGCAGCGCTTCTCCTGGACCGCTGCCTTCGGCCTCACGGTCACGCTGGTCTGGCTCTACGTCGAGATCATCCGACTCCTGGCCATCCTCCGCGGCGACGACTGACCGGCGTCGTTCCTGAAATACCCCTGATTTCCCGAGAGGAGCCCCGCCCAACGGCGGGGCTCCTCTCGCGTATGCGGCAGCTGGTGGCTGCTGGTGCGGCTCAGCTGCAACGCCTCAGCTGAGCCGCTCGAACACAACCGCCATGCCCTGGCCGCCGCCGACGCACAGCGTGGCCAGGCCGAGGGAGGCGTCGCGGGCGCGGAGCCCGTTGAGCAGCGTGGTGGTCATCCGTGCGCCGGTCATCCCGAAGGGGTGGCCGAGCGCGATGGCGCCGCCGTGGACATTGAGCTTCTCCGGATCGATGCCGAGCTCCCGGGCGCTGGCCACCACCTGGACCGCGAAGGCCTCGTTGAGCTCCACCAGGTCGATGTCCCCGATGCCCAGCCCGGCGATCGCGAGTGCCCGGCGGGTCGCCTCCACCGGCCCCATGCCCATCAACTCCGGGGACAGGGCGCTGACACCGGTGGAGACGATCCGGGCTAGCGGTTCGAGACCCAGTTCGCGGGCGCGCGAGTCACTCATGACCACGACGGCGGCGGCCCCGTCATTGAGCGGGCACGCGTTCCCGGCCGTCACAGTGCCGCTACTGCGGAAGACGGGCTGCAGGGCGCCGACGGCCTCCGCGCTCACACCGGGACGCGGCGAATCGTCGCGGTCCACCACCGAGCCGTCGGTGCGCGTATACGGCGTGATTTCGCGGGCGTAGAACCCGGAGGCGATGGCCGCCTCGGCCCGGTTCTGGCTGAGCACCGCCCAGGCGTCCTGCTCCGCGCGGGTGATGCCGTAGCTTGTGGCGACGTTCTCCGCCGTCTGGCCCATGGCGATATACACGTCCGGCATCCGGCCGCCCAGCCGCGGGTCGGTCCACGGCGTGTTGGCGGCCGCACGGGCCTCGGTGCGTTTCCGGGCCGCCTCGAAGCGTGGATTGTGCGTGCTGGCGTCGGTCTCGCCGGCGCCGGCCCAGTCCCGGTAGCGCGACACCGCCTCCACCCCGGCGGCCACGAACGCCTGGCCTTCGCCGGCCTTGATGGCGTGGAAGGCCATCCGGAGCGTCTGCAGGCTGGAGGCACAAAAACGGTTGATGGTGGCGGCCGGAACGTTGTCCAGCCCGGCCAGGATGCTGACCACACGGGCCATGTTGGAGCCGGCCTCACCGCTTGGCTCGGCGCACCCCAGATAGATGTCGTCCAGGCCGCGGCCGGGCCCGGCGGCGGCGTCGAACGCAGGAATCCCGGCGAGGGCCGCTGTGATCATGGCCGCGGCGAGATCGTCGGGACGTTCGTCTTTCAGGGACCCTTTGAACGCGCGGCCGATCGGGCTCCGGGCGGTAGAAACGATGACAGCTTCTGGCATGCGCCCAGACTACGCCCCGCCTAGGCCAGCCGCATGGCTCCGGCCGCGGGGCTGACGCTGAAGATCTCCGGCGCGGCATACCCGGCCCGGGCGAAGGCACGTTCGACGGCGGAGCGAACCTGCTGCGCCGATCCCGCCGGGGTCAGGGCGATCGCGGAGCCGCCGAAGCCGCCGCCGGTCATGCGGGCGCCGACCGCGCCGGCCGACCGTGCCGTGTCCACGGCAAGGTCCAGTTCCGCGCAGGAGATCTCGAAGTCATCGCGCATCGAGGCATGGGACGCGTCGAGCACGGGGCCGATGGCGGCCGGGCCCCGGGTGTCCAGCAGCTCCACCGTCTGCAGCACGCGCTGGTTCTCGGTGACCACATGCCGTAGCCGGCGGAAGGTCTCCTGGTCCAGAAGCCCGCTGGCCTCCTCGAGGTCCTCGAGCCCGACGTCGCGCAGCGCCCGCACGCCAAGGACCTCGGCGGCGAGTTCGCACGATTCCCGGCGGGCCGCGTACCCGCCGTCGGCGTGGGAATGGGAAACCCGGGTGTCGATGACCAGCAGCACCAGTCCGGCGGCGTCGGCGTCGAACGGCACCAGCCGGACACTCTGGTCCCGGCAGTCGAGGAAGACGGCGTGGCCGGCCGTGGCCCGGAGCGAGGCGGACTGGTCCATGATGCCGGTGGGCGCGCCGACGAAGTCATTCTCCGCCCGCTGGGTGGCCAGGACCATGTCCTGCACGGAGAGGCCGGCGTCCATGAGCCCGTTCAGCGCCGAAATCACGGCGCATTCGATGGCGTGGGAGGACGACAGGCCCGCCCCTCGCGGAACCTCGGAATCCAGGAGCAGGTCCACACCGGGAACCTGGAGGCCCCGCTGCTGCAGGGCCCAGATGACCCCGAGCGGGTATTTTGTCCAGCCCTTGGCGCTGGCGCGGGCCAGCGAGCCGGTCTCCGCGGTGGTCAGCCCCTGGTTGCCGAACGTGGAGAGCATCCGCACGGTGGAATCCGGCCGGACCCGGACGGCAACCCGGGCCGCCCGGTCGATGGCGAACGGCAGGACGAAGCCCTCGTTGTAATCGGTGTGCTCGCCGATGAGGTTGACCCGTCCCGGCGCCTGCCACACGCCGTCGGGCCGGGCGCCGAAGACCGTCTCAAACCGGGCGGCGAGCCCGCGGCTGTTCAGGGGTGTATTCATGGCCTGGCTCCTGCGCTGCTGGAAGTCATGGGTCCAAGGTATACGGGTTCGCGGGGTTGTTTGTGTGGTGCGGGCTGTACGGTGGTCACCATGGATCTCTCAGCGACACCCCCGGCATCCGGCACAGTATCCGCCGCCAATGACACGATGCGCAGGTACGCGTCCGGCCGGCAGTACGAGCTCCGGCGCGGCGACGCCCTGGCAGTCGTCACCGAACTCGCCGCCGGCCTGCGGCTCTACAGCCGCGGAGACACCGCCCTGACGGAAACCTACGGGGATGCCGACATTGCGCCCGGCGCCACCGGAATCACGCTGGCACCGTGGGCCAACCGGGTGGAGGACGGGGTCTGGCACCTCAACGGCAAGAAGCTGCAGCTGGACATCACCGAGGTCTCCCGCAATAACGCCAGCCACGGTCTGCTGCGGAACTCCTCCTACGATCTCGTGGACGAGGACGAGTTCTCCGTAACCCTGGAGGCGGCAGTCTTTCCGCAGCACGGCTACCCGTTTCTTCTGCGGCACCGGGTCCGCTATGAACTGGCCGAGGACCTGGGCCTGGTGGTGCGCCAAACCCTGATCAACGATT
>NZ_CAKKMM010000464.1:0-3548 GCF_918698205.1 Microbacterium sp. Bi128
TCCCCGTCCTTGTAGCCCTTCCACAGCGCGAAGTCGCGGGGGTCCTTCTTGCCGCGGGGGTCCGCGTCAGGGGCGCCCTGCATGTCGTCGAGCTTCTGCCGCGTCAGCGAGCCGTACTTGGACCAGGAACGTACATCGAAGTAGACGTCGCCGGAGTCGTCCAGGGCCGGGTAGGCGTGGCCGCGGTCGATCAGCTGCTGGATGAGGGTGTGCATTTCCGGGATGTGGCCGGTGGCGCGGGGCTCATAGGTGGGGCGGGAGACGCCCAGGGCGTCGTAGGCCTTGAGGAATTCCTGCTCGTAGCGGTAGGCCAGGGCCCACCATTCCTCGTTGCGGAGGGCTCCGGGCTCGTCTTCAAAGTCGGCGCCGAACGAGGCGGCCGACTTGGCAAGGATCTTGTCGTCGATGTCGGTGACGTTGCGGACTGCCGTCACCCGGAAACCGCGGTACTGCAACCAGCGGGTCAGCTGGTCGAAGGCGATGGCCGAGCGGATGTGGCCGACGTGTGGCATGCCCTGGACGGTGGCTCCGCAGTAGTACAGGCTCACCTTGCCAGGTACCAGGGGGACGAAGTCGCGGACTTCGGCGGATGCAGTGTCGTAAAAGCGCAGGGTCACCGCTCCAGATTAGCCGATGGCGCTCCGGGGCCTGACCCGCGGCTTTGCCGGCACGGCGGAGGCCGGCAGGCAGGCCGCCGGTGCGGCGACCTACTTGCAGTATTGGCCGATCTTGTTGATCTGCTCCGTGAGCTGGGCCGTCTGTTGGTCGGTCTTGGTTCCCGTAGGGCTCGCCGCAACCTGCTTCATGATCTCGGCCATCTGCTGGATCGGGGCGCCCACCTCCGGCGCTACCTTGTCCGCAACCTCCTGGTAGTGCTGGCCAATCTGCCCTGCCTGCTCCTTAGCGCTCCCGGAGGGCACGAAGGTGTCGGTGTTGAGGAACTTACAGCTTTCCTCGACGCTGAGCTTCGGAGTGGCGCTAGGCGTTTGGGGCGCTGTCGTGGAGGCGGCACAGCCGCTCAGCATGGTCCCTGCCACGAGTACGACGGCGGTCAGCAGCTTCTTCACGGCAGGTCTCCTGTCAGTTCGGAACGGGTGTCTCGCTTGGGTCTTCCCTCAAGCGTAGGGGACCGGGGCCGGCGGTGCTTAACCAGCGGCGCCCAACCTGCGGTGCTTCACCTGCTGTGACCTGCGGTGCTTCACCTGCTGTGCCAAACCTGCGGTGCTTAGCCTGCCGGATAGACGAGCGCTGTTGCCACGGCCGAGATCCCCTCGCCGCGGCCGGTGAACCCGAGCCCGTCGCTCGTGGTGGCTGTGACGCTCACCGGCGCCGCGGCAGCGGCGCTGAGGACCGGCTGGGATTCCTCCCGCCGCGGGCCGAACTTTGGCCGGTTGGCCACGAACTGGACGGCGATGTTGCCGATTTCGAATCCGTGGGCGCGAACAATCCGGGCGGCCTCGGCCAGCAGGGTCACGCCGGATGCTCCGGCATATTCGGGCCGGTCCGTACCGAAGTGCGTGCCCAGATCCCCGATCCCGCAGGCCGAGAAGAGCGCGTCGGCGGCGGCGTGGGCCACGGGGTCGCCATCTGAGTGGCCGGACAGACCCCGTTCCCCCTCCCAGAAGAGGCCGCCGAGCCACAGCGGCTGCGGCTCGTCCTCGGCGGCGAAGGCATGGACATCGACTCCGATCCCGGTCCGGGGAATGACCGGGGGAACGGCTGGCGGGTTGGTGGACATGCTCATCCCTCCACCCAGCGCAAGCCCAGGGGCCCTTCGAGAAGGCCTTCGGCCAGGATCAGGTCCAGGGGCGTGGTGATCTTCAGGGACTGGCTGGCGCCGCGTACCGCGTGGACCGGGACCCCGATGAGCTCCACGAGCATCGCGTCGTCCGTGACGAGGGCGGCCTGGCCGGCGTCGAACCCGGAGGCAGCTTCGTGGGCGCGCTTGAGGGTACTCAGGGCGAATCCCTGCGGTGTCTGCACGGCGCGGAGCGATTCCCGGGGCGCTGTCCCGGTGACCAGTTCGGGGGCCACCGCGGCGCCGTCGCCGGTGGTCGGTTCGACGGTCTTGACGGTGTCGACGACCGGTATCACCGGAATGACGGCCGAGGCACCGGCGCCGAGCGCCGCTGCCACGCGGTGAAAGACGGCTTCAGGCGTCAGCGCCCGGGCGGCGTCGTGGACCAGCACCGATTCGATATTGGGCAGGAGGGCCGCCATCGCTGCGCGGACTGAATCGGCGCGGTCCGCACCGCCGTCGACGACCGTCACGACGGGAGCCCGGACGCCGGAGCCCGACGCCGCGCCGGAGTGTCCGGCCGCAAGCTCCTGCGTGAAGGCCTCGCACAGCGCCCGCAACTCGGTGTCGCCCGGGGGGAGCGCAATGCAGATCTGCTGTGCGATCCCGGCAGCCGCCACACCGCGGAGGGCGTGGGTGAGGATGGTGTCCCCGCCGAGAGGGACTTTTGCTTTCGGCATGCCGTAGCCCAGGCGCTGGCCGGAGCCGGCGGCTACAACTATGACCGCTGTGGCGGGACCGGGCTGTGACGTATTCGCCTTTGACGTATTCGTCGGTGCAGTATCCATGGGCACAAGACTACGTCCCCGCGCCTCGGACCGGGGCGCTCAAAGGGACCACAACCGATAGCGCAACGGAGGGGGCGGCCGCTGAAAAAGGGCAAAAAGAAGCCCCGGCGGCTGACGCCACCGGGGTTCGATTCTTATCTGCGCCGGCCCTGCTGGGCCGGCCCTGTGCTAGGAAGCCAGGACCTCGTCGAGAACGCTTGCAGCCTTCTCTTCATCAGTCTTCTCAGCCAGTGCCAGTTCCGAAATCAGGATCTGACGGGCCTTGGCCAGCATGCGCTTCTCTCCCGCGGAGAGACCCCGGTCGTGATCACGGCGCCAGAGGTCGCGGACGACCTCGGCTACCTTGATGACGTCACCGGAAGCAAGCTTTTCCAGGTTTGCCTTGTAGCGACGCGACCAGTTGGTGGGTTCTTCAGTGAACTCGGCCCGCAGCACGTCGAACACGTGCTCCAAGCCTTCCTTGCCCACTACGTCCCGAACCCCTACCAGGTCAACGTTTTCTGCTGGAACTTCAATGGTCAGATCACCCTGAGCCACCTTGAGCTTGAGATACATCTTCTCTTCGCCCTTGACAGTGCGCATCTTGATTTCTTCAATTTTGGCTGCACCGTGGTGAGGGTAAACTACTGTCTCGCCGACCTCAAAAACCATGTGGACATTCCCCTTTCCCGCAGACCAGTTTATCACGATTAAGGCATACAACTGGCATCAAAAGGTGCCGGGAACCGCATGAATCCGGGGAAAATGGCCGTAATCCGCCCCCTCAAACCCCTTGACGAATGCGGATAATAGTGCCTGCGGCCCTAACTGCCAAGAGGTTTCCGTCCCCCGCCAAGCCGGGTCCCGCCGCCGGTGACGCACGCTTGGCAGCGCTTGTGTGTAGTCGCCGAATCCTTGTTTGCGGCCGATTGCGGCTAGGCTATGGCTGAATAATGTTTCAAGACTCTCAAGGAGTGCGTGAC
>NZ_CAKKMM010000465.1:0-3547 GCF_918698205.1 Microbacterium sp. Bi128
CCATGCAGGCGGCCGCGTGGGCCATGCCCGGCGACATCGTGGACAACTCACAGGTTGCCTCCGTCGGTGCCATCCAGAACTTCGGCGGCTACTTCGGCGGCGCCTTTGCCCCTCTGCTGACCGGTGTGATCGCCGATGCCACCGGCTCCTACGCGCCGTCGTTCGTGATCGGCGGCGTCATCGCCGCCCTGGCCGCAGTGGCATACACCGTGCTGGTCCGCGAACCCATCAAAGACAAGGCCGCAGCAACGCAGACAGAAAGCCGAACCGACGCATGAGCACAGCAACAAATGCATTGACGACGACGGCGGCCGCCCCCACGGCGGCCGCCCCGGCGGCGGGAACCACCACTGCGGGCACCGCCCGCTCGCCGTTCACCGTGGCCGTCACGGCCGACGCCGCGCGGCCGGACGGAAGCTCCATTCACGGGGATCTGGGGCTGCAACGGCTCAGCGAGCATGGCATCAGCTGGAGCGTCCTGCCCAGTTACACAGACCCGGTTCCGCTGGCCGACCTCGCCGGGGTCCAGGCCGTGCTGTCCCTGGGGCACATCGCCTTCGATTCACGCACCGTGGACCACGCCCCGGACCTGAGGCTGATTGCCCGGTTCGGGGCCGGCTACGAAACCATCGACTTGGACGCCTGCACCCGCGCCGGCATCGTTGTCACCAACACCCCGGATGCCATCCGGCGGCCGTTGGCGGTGGCGGGACTGACGCTGCTCCTGGCGCTCTCGCACAAGCTCCTGGCCAAGGACAGGCTGACCCGGACCTCTGACTGGGCGCAGCGCGAGCATTACCGCGGCGCGCCGCTGGTGGGCCAGACGGTCGGCATCGTGGGCTTCGGCAGCGTGGGCGCTGAGCTCGCCCGCCTCCTGGCCCCGCTCGGGGTGAAGGTCGTGGGCAACAACCGCAGCGGCCGCCACGCGGAGGCCGCCGGACTCGGCGTTGAGCTGCTGGGCCTGAACGAGCTCCTGGAGCGCTCGGATTACGTTGTGCTCTGCGCCGCGCTGACACCGGCGACCGAAAAATTGATCGGCGCGGCCGCGTTGGCGCGGATGAAGCCAAGCGCCTACTTGATCAATATCGGCCGCGGAAAGCTCGTGGACACGGATGCCCTCCGGGACGCCCTGCGGGACGCCCGGATCGCCGGTGCCGGCCTGGACGTCTTTGAGCCGGAACCCCTGCTTCCCGACGACGAGCTCCTGACCTTGGACAACGTGGTGCTTTCCCCGCATTCCCTGTGCTGGACCGAGGACTTCACGCGGGACGTCGCTGCCAGCGCCATTGGGTCAATCCTGGCGGTCGCGGCAGGGGAGCGCCCTGCCAACGTCCTGAATCCGGAGGTCTTCGCGACCGCGGCCTTCGCCGCGAAGCGCCCGTAACCCGGGGGTGTGACCTTGACAACATCCCTATAGATAGTAAATCCTATAGGAAACAGGATTCCACGAAGGAGTGAACCCATGGCCTATACAGCCGAAAACTGGCCCATCACCGCAGCGCTCCTGCAGTTCCCGGGAACCGACGCGCAGGGCAACCACATCAACGACGCCGACGCCTCCGCCTGGGCCGAGGTCCTCAGCGAGGTCAAGGACGCCGGCTTTGCCAATGCCGACCTCACGGACAGCTGGGTCCGCCCCGGCGACCTGAGCTCTCAGCGGCTTGCCGAGTTCAAGCAGACCGCGGATAACGTCGGCATCGGCATCCCCGTCATCTCGGCCATCCGCCGCAGCGTGATCGAGGAAGGCAACTGGGAAGCGAACCTGGCGTACAGCCACCGCACCATCGACGCCGCCGCCGAGCTGGGCTGCGATGTCGTCTCGTTCGGACTGCACCAGGCCATCACCGCCGAGCAGCAGAAGCAGCTCTGGTTCTGGACCGTCGAAGGGTACAAGGACCCGGTAGGGGACAAGGAAACGTGGGGTAAGGCTGTCAGCCGCCTGCGCGAACTCGGCCAGCACGCGGCCGAGGTCGGCGTCCTGCTCTCGCTCGAAATGTACGAGGACACGTACCTCGGCACCGCGGATTCCTCCGTTCAGCTGGTCCAGGACATCGGCCTGGCCAACGTCGGCATCAACCCGGACATCGGCAACCTCATCCGGCTGCACCGCCCGATCGAGGACTGGCGCGAGATGGTCGCCAAGACCCTCCCGTACTCCAACTACTGGCACATGAAGAACTACATCCGCGACGAGGACGTCGCCCGGGACACCTACGTGGCGATGCCGGCCCCGATGGAAAGCGGCCTCATCAACTACCGCGAGGCGTTCAAGACCGCGCTCTCCGTCGGCTTCCAGGGCATCCTGTGCACCGAGCACTACGGCGGCGACGGCCTCAGCGTCACGGCCAGCAACCAGGACTACCTCCGCCGCCAGGTCCTGCCGAAGACCGACGGCTACGCCCTCGGCACGAGCCAGGTGGCCCAGGGCCGGCAGCTGCCGGCGGCCACGGTACTCGCCAGCGCCTGAACGGGCGCCGACACCGGCGCGTGGTGCGGCCGTCAAGCCACTTGGGGGGCGGCCGCACCACCCCACCTCTCTACCCACAGCATCAGTTCTCCAACACGGATTCAATGAGGAACCATGACCCAGATCTTCGACAATCCCGCTGATTTCGCGGATGAGGCACTGGACGGCTTCGTTGCGGCCAACCGCGGCTACGTGGCCCGAGTCGACGGCGGCGTCGTCCGCTCCACCGAAGTCCCCTCCGGGCAGGTGGCCCTGGTGGTCGGCGGCGGCTCCGGGCACTACCCGGCCTTCGCCGGCCTCGTCGGGCCCGGACTGGCCACCGCCTCGGCCTGCGGCAACATGTTCGCCTCGCCCGCGGCCGGCCAGGTCTACCGCGTGGCCAAGACGGCCAACGCCGGCGGCGGCGTGCTGCTGAGCTACGGCAACTACGCCGGCGACGTCCTGCACTTCGGCCAGGCCCAGCTGCGGCTCAACGCCGAAGGCATCGAAACCCGCACCGTCCTGGTCACCGACGACATCGCCAGCGCCCCGCTGGAGCAGATCGAGAAGCGCCGTGGCATCGCCGGGGACCTGACGGTCTTCAAGATCGCCGGCGCCGCCGCAGAGGCGGGACTGAGCCTGGACGACGTCGAACGGCTGGCCATCCGGACCAACTACCGCACCCGGTCCCTCGGCGTGGCCTTCGACGGCTGCACGCTGCCCGGCGCGGAGGCCCCGCTGTTCTCTGTCCCCGCGGGGCACATGTCCCTGGGCCTGGGCATCCACGGCGAACCGGGCATCTCCGACCACCCCATGCCCACCGCCTCCGAACTGGCCGAACTCCTGGTCAGCCGGCTCCTGGCCGACAAGCCGGACGACGCGGGCACCCGCGTGGTCGCAATCGTCAACGGCCTTGGCACGGTCAAGTACGACGAACTCTTCCTGCTGTTCGGCAAGATCGAGAAGCTCCTCACCGCCGCCGGGCTCACCGTCGTCGAACCCGAATGCGGCGAGCTCGTCACGAGCCTGGACATGTCCGGGCTGTCCCTGACCCTGCTGTGGCTGGACGAGGAACTCGAGCAGTACTGGGCCGCCCCGGCC
>NZ_CAKKMM010000466.1:0-3543 GCF_918698205.1 Microbacterium sp. Bi128
GGCGGCGGCTGCGGCGGGCGACGTGGTCGGCACCGGCGGCATCGCCGGTGCGGCTGCGGTAGGCGCAGAGTCGGAGGCGGCTGCGGCGGGCGTCGCGGCGGGCACCTCGGCGCCGGCGGTTGCGGGCGCGGCGGCGGTGGGCGTCGCGGGCGCGGCGTCGGCGGGCGTCGGAGCCGCGGTCGGCGTGGTGCCGCCGGTGGCGGCGTTGGTCTCGTGCGACGTGGGGACCGCGCCGTGCGCGGTTGCGTCGCTGTTCGTGCGGTGCTCGGTACCCTCGGGACGGTCGTCCGTGGTGTCGCTCATGTGATGCTCCTTCTTCCAGGCGAGTCCCACCATGACCCCCGATGCTGTGGGCTTCCTATGACGAGGGTGAGTCGCGTCTATGGGTGTCACAGGAACGGAATGCGAGGTCATGATCGCGCCCCCGGATGAAGCGCTCCGCTACGCTTCCGCATCATGCACGACCTCCCCGGCGCGTGGCGCCGCACCGCTCTCGGCGCCGGCCTCATCGCCCCCGACGGCACCTCTGTTCCCACGATCTTCGCCGAGATGACCGCGCTGGCCGCGTCCACCGGGGCCATCAACCTCGGGCAGGGCTTTCCCGACGAAGACGGCCCCGCAGCCGTGCTCGAGGCGGCGCGGCGCGCGATCGCCGACGGGGTGAACCAGTACGCGCCCGGGCGCGGCTTCCCCGAACTCCTCGAGGCGATCGCGGAGCACCAGCGGCGCTTCTACGGAAGAGACCTCGATCCTGCGCGCGAGGTCCTCGTCACCGTGGGCGCCACCGAGGCGCTCGCCTCCACTCTCCTCGCCCTCCTCGACGGCCCGGACGATGAAGTCGTCGTGTTCGAGCCGTACTACGACTCCTATGCGGCCTGCGTATCCCTGGCCGGCGCGCGTCTGGTTCCGGTGCCCCTGCGCTGGCCCGACTTCCAACCCGACCTCGAGGTGCTGGCATCCGCGGTGTCCGACCGCACCCGGGTGATCCTCGTCAACGATCCGCACAACCCGACCGGCACGGTGTTCTCCCGCGCGGTGCTCGACGAGGTGGTGCGGTTGGCGCACCGGCACGACGCGATCATCGTCACCGACGAGGTGTACGAGCACCTCGTGTTCGACGGGCCGCACGTGCCGATCGCGACCCTCCCCGGTGCCGCCGAGCGGACCGTGTCGATCTCGTCGGCCGGCAAGACCTTCTCGCTGACCGGCTGGAAGACGGGATGGATCACCGGTCCCGCCGAACTCGTGTCGGCGATCCTCACGGTGAAGCAGTTCCTGACCTACGTGGGCGGGTCGCCGTTCCAGCCCGCCATCGCGACGGGTCTGCGCCTTCCGGACGCGTTCTTCGCCTCGGTCGCGGGCGAGATGAAGGCCAAAGCGGACCTGCTGGGCACCGGCCTCCGCGCGGCGGGGTTCGACGTGAGCAGCCCCGGCGGGTCGTACTTCACGGTGGTGGATGCCGCCCCGCTCGGCGCCGCGAACTGCCCGCGCGCGCCGGGGTCGTCGGCATCCCGCTGACCGCCTTCGCGTCGCCCGACCACCGCGCCGACTACGCCACTCTCGTGCGATTCGCCGCGTGCAAGCGCGTCGAGGTGCTGACCGAGGCCGTGAGCCGGCTCACCGCGCTGTCGCCCGCGTAGGGCCGGGGCACGGCGTCATCGGGCCGCGGGCGTGGCGCCGTGCGGCCGGACCGCTCTCAGCGCGGCGTGACGCGGAAGCGGCGGAGGTCGAGGGCCGGGTTCACCCGCCGCACGCGGGAGATCGCGCCGGGGTCGATGTGTGCGACGGCGACGTCGGTGGCCGTGCCGATCGTCGCCAAGGCCACGCCCTGCGGGTCGATCACCATCGAGTGACCGACGCCGAGCGGAGGCGGGTGGTCGGCGCCCGCGACGAAGAACGTGTTCTCGATCGCCCGCGCCTGCAGCAGGGTCTGCCAGTGGTGTTCCTTGAGCGGTCCGCGCACCCACTCCGCCGGCACGAGTGCGACGTCCACGCGCGCGTCGGCGAGCGTGCGAGCGACCTCGGGGAACCGCAGGTCGTAACAGGTCATCAGGCCGAAACGCAGCCCGCCGACCTCGAACGTCTCGGGCGGAGCGATCTCGCCGGGCTCCACCCAGTCCGATTCCCGCTGCCCGAACGCGTCGTACAGATGGAGCTTCCGATAGACGGCCCGGATGCCATCTCCCGCGACGGCCACGACCGCGTTGCGCACGCGTCGGCCGTCGTCCGCGCGCTCGACGAGTCCCGCGACCAGGATGACGTCGAGCTCGGCGGCCAGCGCGCTCAGGGCGGTGGTGAAGGGTCCGTCGAGGTCTTCGGCGTTCTCGGCGAGGGACGTGTCGAAGGGATCGACGAAGTAGCTAGAGTACTCCGGGAAGACGATCACCCGGGCTCCGCGGGCGGCGGCTCGGCGGACGAGGTCGTCGATGGCATCCAGGTTGGTCTGCTTCGACGCGGTCGGTGCGAACTGCGCCACCGCCACGCCCACGCTGTCGTCTGTCATCCGCGTCCTTCCCCGTCGTGAGCCCGTCGGAGGAAGGCCGGGCCCACGACCCACAGTACGAGGATCACCACCACGAGCACGACCACGGCGAGGACGGCGGCCTCCGTACCGACCACCACGTCGAAGACGAACGCGACGACACCGGTGAGCAGCACCGCCAGCGCGGCGATCGCGGCGATCAGGACTCGGTGGCCGTACCGCACCGCGGACGGCTTGACGCCGCGATGGAACACGGCGCGGTGCAGGGCCACCGGGGCGAGGGCGAGGATCGCGGTGAGCGCCGACAGCCCGACGAGGACGAGGTATCCGGCGCGCTGGGGTGCGGTGAGGTCGGCGAACGCCGGCTGGAACGCGAGGGCGAGCAGGAAGCCGGTGAGGATCTGGGTACCGGTCTGCAGGACACGCAGTTCTTGAAGGACATCGGACCAGTTGCGATCGGCGCGCTGCGCGGCGCTCTCGGGGCGGCCGTCCTGCAGGTCATCGCGGGAGTCGCCGGTGGGGGTCAGCATCCCCGCATCATTGCCCGTCTGGGGGCCGTCGGCAACGCCGTCCGCGGCCCGCCTGCGGCGCCGATTGGACACGTCCCAAAACCCATGCTAGGTTTATCTCTTGTGCCGCGGGGTGGAGCAGCTCGGTAGCTCGCTGGGCTCATAACCCAGAGGTCGCAGGTTCAAATCCTGTCCCCGCAACAAATGAAGGCCCCGGATCTACGGATTCGGGGCCTTCGCCTTCCCCGCCGCGACCGTACCGCGTATCGCGGTGACGCCTCCGCCGCAGGGCGACGGGAGCGCCGAATCGTCCACAGATGGACGCAAGCCCCCGCATCCTCGACGAGCGTCTGTTTAGCATGGATCGCATGGGTGGGCAGTATTGGGGCTCGTCGCAACCGAGGCCGACCTCACCTCCGCGGTGAGGAGCGCAACCGCAGAGCGGCGACGGATCGGGCCGGCAGCGGTCCAGCACGGCGGGGCCGTCGTGACCGCGGCCGGTCGGGTCGCCCTCACGTACGTGCAGGCCGATGACGACATGGCGTCCATCAC
>NZ_CAKKMM010000467.1:0-3535 GCF_918698205.1 Microbacterium sp. Bi128
GTTTTCGGGCGCTCCGGCTCAGCGGGGCGCCCTTTTCTGTTGCCCGCGGCCATCCAGGGAGCCTCGCCGCCTTCCGGTGGCGCCCAGGCCCAGGCCCAGGCCCAGGTTCACGAGAGGGATTGTCCTCAGCTGCGTCCCTGCAATTGGTTCGCGGGCTGGTCAGCTTCCGTTGTACTCGTCGTCGGTGATGTGCTCGCCCCACGTGGTGGTCGTCGCTGCGTCCTCGCCGTTCTGGAGCATCGCGATATGTTCCATGAAGCAGCCAGGGGCGGCCGCGTGCCAGTGCTCCTCGCCGGGCGGCGTGTAGAGCGTCTGGCCGGGGTGGACTTCGATGATCTTGCCGTCCCGGGTTCCGAACCGGCCAACTCCCTGGGTGACGCGGAGGTACTGGCCGTGTTCGTGGGAGTGCCAGGCGGTGCGGGCTCCGGGCGCAAAACGGACGGTCGCGACCACCATCGTCTGATCCGGCTCGTGCGGGAGCGCGATCGGATCGAGCCAGACGTCGCCGGCGAACCGGGCCGGCGGGTTCTTCGCAGTGGGGACAGTGGGTTCGATGTTCATGGTGATCCTTACTTGCTCTCGGTGAAGAGCCGCTTGGCGACGCCCATGGCGGCCATGCCCTTGGGCCAGCCTGCGTAGAGCGTGACATGGGTGATGGCTTCGATGAGTTCTTCCCGGGTGACGCCGTTCTCAATGGCGCGACCAAGGTGGAAGCCGAGCTGTTCGGTGTTGCCGCCGGCGGTGAGAACGGCGACGGTGATAAGGCTGCGGTCACGGGCCGGAAGCTCCGGGCGGTTCCAGACGTCCGCGAACAGGACGTCGTCGGTGAGCTCGGCGAGCTTCGGGGCGAAGTCTCCGAACATGTTCCGGCCGCCGCCGATCTGCTGGGGTTGGTAAGTCATGATGTTCCTTCTTTCAGTGGAAGCTCGAACTGCTGCACAGAGCTTCATGCAGGGCTTCAGGCGCCTCGGCGGTCACAGTTGCTTCCGTCGCCGCGCCAGGGGCGTGAGTTCGTTGGTGCCGTAGCTGTTGTCGTCGGGGTTGACGGTAACGCCGGGTGCGACGAGCTGGTCGATGCGGTTCAGCACGTCGCTGGCCAAGGTGATGTCCGCGGCGGGCAGGTAGGACTCGAGCTGTTCCATGGTGCGGGGTCCGACGATGGCGGCTGTGACGCCGGGGTGGTTGATCGCGAAGGCGATGGCCAGTTCGATGAGCGTCAATCCGGCTTGTTCGGCCAGCTGGGCGAGTTCTTCGACGATGTCGAGCTTGCGCTGGTTGGCCGGGCTCGTCATGTCGAACCGGGCGTTCGGACGCGCGGTTGAGGTGGGCACGGAGGCTGCGTTTGTACGCCAGCGCCCGGAGAGCCAGCCGCCGCTGAGCGGGCTGTAGGTGAGGGTTCCCAGGCCGTGGCGCTGCACCGTGGGAAGGAGGTCCTCCTCGATGCCGCGGACCAGGATCGAGTACGGCGGCTGCTCGGTGACAAACCGCTCCAGGTTGCGTTCCCGGGATGCCCACTGGGCTTCCACGATCTGCGACCCGGAATACGACGAGGAGCCGATGTACCGCACCTTCCCCTGGCGGACCAGATCAGTGAGGGCGCCGAGAGTCTCCTCGACGTCGGTATCCGGGCTGGGCCGGTGCACCTGGTAGAGGTCGATGTAATCGGTGTTCAAGCGGTGAAGGGAGTCTTCCACCGCCCGCATGATCCAGCGGCGGGATCCACCCCGCTGGTTGGGATCGTCCTCGTTCATGGGCATGAAGAACTTCGTGGCAAGAAACACCTCATCACGGCGGCCCTCCAGTGCCTGCCCGACGATTTCCTCGGACGCCCCGCCGGAGTAGACATCGGCGGTGTCGATGAAGTTGATACCCGCGTCGAGGGCGCGGTGGATGATTCGAATGGAGTCCGCGGTGTCATTGTTGCCCCAGGGGCCGAACATCATCGCACCCAGGCACAAGGGACTGACCTGCACGCCTGTGCGGCCAAGGGGACGGTATTCCATGGTGGTGTCTTCTCTCTGTCTCAGGTTTCGGGGATGACCATGGCGAAGCGCTCTTCGCGGGCCTCGTCGGGATCCGGTCCGTTGCGCACGCCGGTGTCGAGTGCGTCGATGGCGGCGAGTTCGTCGGCGCCGAGTTCGAAGTCGAAGACGTCGAAGTTCTCCGCGATGCGTGCGGGGTTGGTCGACTTCGGGATGGCCGAGCGGCCCTGCTGCAGGTGCCACCGGAGCATGACCTGCGCGGGGCTCTTGCCGTGTGTTTGTCCGATGCCGGTGATCGTCGGGTCTTCCATCACGCTCCGGCGGTCCTCGCCCCACCCGGGGTAGAAGGTGATGCCCCCGATCGGTGACCACGCCTGGGTAAGGATGCCGTGTTCGGTATCCTTTGCCTGGACGGCCGGCTGGGCGAAGTACGGGTGCAGCTCAATCTGGTTCACCGCCGGGACGACGTCTGTTCTCGCCATCAACTGCTCCAGGTGGTGCGGCATGAAGTTGCTGACACCGATCGACCGGACGCGCCCGTCAGCAAGCAGGGTCTCCAGGGCCTTGTACGCGCCGACAGTTCTTTCGGAGCGATCGGGGGCGGGCTGATGCAGGATGAACAGGTCCAGGTAGTCGACGCCCAGCTTGGCAACAGCCTTCTCCCAGGCGTGCAGCGTCTGGTCGTACCCGTAGTCGCTGACCCAGACTTTGGTCTCGATGAACACGTCGGAACGGTCCAGGCCCGAGTTGCGGATGCCCTCACCGACCTCCCGCTCGTTGCCGTACGCCGCGGCAGTGTCGATGTGCCGGTAGCCGGCCGCCAGCGCCGCTTCGACGGCCGCCGTCGTTTGCTCCGGCGCGCTTTGGAAGACGCCCAGTCCGAGGGCGGGCATCGTGACACCGTTATTGAGAGTAAGTTCCATGTGCATGCCTTTCACGGTATTCAGGTGTGCGGGATTGTGGGAGGGCACGTGAGTACCCCCTTTTCGGATGTAGATAGGTCAGCGGGCGGCCTCGGCCAGGGGTGCGGGTGCGGCCCCGAGCGGTGTCAGGTAGCTGGCGAGGATGATCGCCAGGATCGCCGCCGGGTGGGCAGTAGTTGCGGGTGCAGGACTCATGTTTTCCATGGAACCGTGATTTCCCAATGGCGGGGAGTCACGGTCGTTCCGGGTAATGCCAGTGCCTCCCTCGTCGCATTGGCCGCGGGTAGCGTGGAGGCCATGACACACAGCGACGACGTGCGGAAGTTCCTGACCTCCCGCCGTGCCAGGATCACGCCGGAGGAGGCCGGCCTCCCGGTCTACGGCGGAAACCGCCGCGTTACCGGGCTGCGCCGCGAGGAAGTCGCGATGCTCGCCGGGATGAGCATCGATTACTACATACGCCTTGAGCGCGGAAACCTCTCCGGCGCCTCGGACAGCGTCCTTGAAGCCCTCTGCCGTGCACTGAAGCTTGACGACGCCGAGACGGCCCACCTTTTTGACCTGGCCCGCGCGGCCACGGCCGCTCCCCGGGTGCGGCGAAAGCGCAGCCCGCAGACGGTGCGCCCGAGC
>NZ_CAKKMM010000468.1:0-3534 GCF_918698205.1 Microbacterium sp. Bi128
GCGCCGTAGCCGCCTCTACCGTCCCCAGCCACCGCTCCGCACAGAGCCAGCCCCGCCCCGGCGCCGTTGCCGCAGGCATTCCAGGAGGCCCGCATGACCCCCCGCCGTCAGCCCAGCGCGAATACCGCCCCACAGAGCAACAATCGGCACTATTCTGAAAGTGCCGAACCTTTAAAGGAGACCATGACCAGCCACCCCAACACCGGACCCGATTCAGCAGCCCAGGACATGAGCCCTGAAGAGATTCAAGCTGTAATCGACCGGATCCTTTCCAAGGACACCCCCGCCCCAGGCCGCGGCGGCGGCACCGGCCATGGCACCGCCGCCGGTGCTGGCACCAGCAGCCCGACGTCGGTGCTCGGCAAGGCGCAGGCCATCTCCCGCCTGGACGAGGTGTACACCAACTTCGACGGCGACCAGCAGGACCTTGAGGAACGGCACGCACTGCGCCGCAAGGCCGGCCTGTCCACCGAGCTCGAAGACGTCACCGAGGTCGAATACCGGCAGTTGCGCCTTGAGCGCGTCGTCCTGGCCGGCCTCTGGACCGAGGGCACCCTCGCGGACGCGGAGAACTCCCTGCGTGAACTTGCCGCCCTCGCTGAGACGGCCGGCTCCGAGGTCCTCGACGGGCTCGTCCAGCGGCGTGCCAAGCCCGATCCCGGGACTTTCCTAGGCTCCGGCAAGGCACAGGAGCTGAAAGCCATCGTGATGTCCACCGGCGCCGACACCGTCGTCGTCGACGCCGAATTGGCCCCGTCCCAGCGTCGCGGGCTGGAGGACATCGTCAAGGTCAAGGTCATTGACCGTACAGCGCTGATCCTGGACATCTTCGCCCAGCACGCCAAGAGCCGTGAAGGCAAGGCCCAGGTGGAGCTCGCCCAGCTCGAATACCTGCTCCCGCGCCTGCGCGGCTGGGGTGAATCGATGTCCCGCCAGGCCGGTGGCCAGGTGGGCGGAGCCGGTGCCGGCATGGGCTCGCGTGGTCCCGGTGAGACCAAGATCGAACTGGACCGCCGCCGGATCCGCACCCGGATGGCCAAGCTGCGGCGCGAAATCGCCGCCATGAAGCCTGCCCGGGAAACGAAGCGCGCCAACCGCCGTCGTAATGCCGTGCCCTCTGTCGCCATCGCCGGGTACACCAACGCCGGGAAGTCCTCGCTGCTGAACCGGCTGACCGACGCAGGGGTGCTGGTGGAAAACGCCCTGTTCGCCACCCTGGACCCCACCGTCCGCAAGGCCGAAACCGCTGACGGGCTGGGATACACCCTGGCCGACACCGTGGGCTTTGTCCGTTCCCTGCCCACCCAGCTCGTGGAGGCATTCCGCTCTACGCTGGAAGAGGTCGCCGACTCTGACCTGATCCTGCATGTCGTGGACGTCTCGCACCCGGATCCGGAAGGCCAGATCGCGGCTGTCCGGACGGTCTTCAGCGAAGTCGACGCGCGCAAGGTTCCGGAAATCATTGTCCTGAACAAGGCCGACGCCGCTGACCCGTTCGTGGTCGAACGGCTAAAGCAGCGCGAGCCGCGCCACGTGGTGGTCTCGGCCCGCACCGGCGAAGGCATTCCGGAACTGCTCAAGGCCATCAGCGACGGCATTCCGCGGCCCAGCGTGAAGCTTGAGCTGCTCATCCCGTACAACCGCGGGGATCTGATCAGCAAGCTCCACGAGAGCGACGCCGAGATCCTCAGCCTCGACCACGAGGAAACCGGGACCCGTGCCGTGGTGATGGTGCGGGAAGGACCGACGCCGATCCAGCTCATGCCGAACCAGCCGACGCCGGGCCGGCCGAAACTGACACCGGCGCCGGTTCGGGTGCCGGCGCGGCCGGCGAGGAGTTTGGTGTTAAGCTGCTCGACCGTGCCGTGTCCGGCATGGGCGGGCAGAGCCGCGATGGCCAGCACGAAATGGCCCGGCAGGTGGCGCGCGCGATAGACAGCGGTGATCACCTGCTGGTCCAGGCCGGCACCGGCACCGGCAAGTCGCTGGCCTACCTGATTCCGCTGATCGCGCATTCGCTGACCAGCAACAAGCCCACGCTGGTCTCCACCGCCACCCTGGCGCTGCAAACGCAGATTGTGGGCCGTGACCTGCCCAGGCTGCTTAAGACCATCACCCCTGCCCTGGAGCGGCCCGTCAAGGTCGCCCTGGTCAAGGGCCGGTCCAACTACGTCTGCCGGCACAAACTCGAGGGCGGCTTCCCGTCCGAAGAACCTTCCGAGGGACAGCTGTTTTCCCTCGGCGAGGACACGTCCGTGCCGCACTTCGCCGCCGCACTTGGCGGGCCGTCCTCCCAGCTGGGCAAGGAAGTTGTCCGGCTGCGCGAATGGGCCGAGGAGACCGCCACGGGGGACCGCGACGAGCTCATGCCGGGCGTCACGGACCGGGCCTGGCGCCAGGTCTCGGTCACCTCCATGGAGTGCCTCGGCGCGCAGAAATGCCCGCTCGCGGCCGAATGCTTCAGCGAGCTGGCACGGCAGAACGCCGCCGATGCCGACGTCGTGGTCACCAACCACGCCATGCTCGCCGTCAGTGCCTTCGAAGGCCTGGCGGTGCTGCCCGAGTACGACGTCGTCGTGGTGGATGAAGCACACGAACTTCAGGACCGCGTCACGGGCGCGGTCTCGGGCCAGCTCTCCGTGGCGATGGTGCACGCCGCCGCGTCCGGGGCCCGGAAGCACACGGGCATCACCGTGGATGCGCTGAACAATGCCGCCGCCCACCTGGAGCTCGCCATCGATGGCGTCCCCAGCGGGCTGATGCCCAACGGCCTGAACAGCGAGCAGCTGGACTGCATCGACCAGCTGCGCGACGCCTGCCGCGCCGCCCTTTCCGATTCCAAGGGGGACAGCTCCGTGTCGGCGGACGGCGGACGGCAGCTGGCCCGCTCGCGCCTCATGGTCATCCTGGAGCTCTGTGAACGCCTCCTGGCCGCGCGCGAAAACCGCGAAGTCGTGTGGTTCTCCCGCAACAGCAGCTTCGACCCGGCGCAGGGCTACTCCCAGCCGGACGAGAGCGCGCCGGCGTTGATCAATGTTGCCCCGCTGAGCGTCGCAGGGCGCTTGCGCGAGGGCCTGTTCGCGGACCACACCGTCATCCTGACCTCGGCCACACTGGCCATTGGCGCTGCCTTCGAACCCGCCGCCGGCGGCCTGGGCCTGGTTGGCAACGGCGCCCCGAGCTGGACCGGCGTCGACGTCGGCTCCCCGTTCGACTACCCGAAGCAGGGCATCCTCTACGTAGCCCGGCACCTGCCCAAACCCGGCCGCGGAACGTCCCCCGAGGCCCTGGACGAACTCGAGAAGCTGATCCGCGCCTCCGGCGGAGGCGCCCTGTGCCTGTTCTCCTCGCGGCGCGCCGCAGAGGAAGCAGCCGAGGCCATGCGGCCCCGGGTGGGCCTCAGCATCCTGTGCCAGGGGGAGTCGACCATGACGGCGCTCGTGCGGCAGTTTGCCGACGAACCTGACACGTGTTTGTTCGGAACCATGTCCCTCTGGCAGGGCGTCGACATCCCTGGCGTGTCCTGCCGGCTGG
>NZ_CAKKMM010000469.1:0-3527 GCF_918698205.1 Microbacterium sp. Bi128
CCTGGTGGGTGCCGTGGGGAACACGACGTCGAGCTACCGCGGCGTGGCGCTGGTGGTCTCCGGTGCCGCCGGCCAGTCGGCCGCCTTCAGCGTCCAGCGCCACGTGCCCGGCTCGGACTATGTCCAGGACGGCCGCGCTGACCCGAGCGTGGACGTGATCATTACCGGCGACTTCAAGGAACTGGCCAAGCCGGAACTCGTGGACCAGACGCCGGGCCAGCTCAGCTGCCCCCGCGAGAACCGGCGCATCGTGGATGAGGCCACGCTGCCCGCCGTACCCACGGCGACGCCCGGCACGGGCTAAGGCACGGCCTGCCAGCCTTCCAGCCTTCCCGCCTCCAGGCGCCGCAGCCTAGCGGATGGTGCGGACCGGCTGGCCGGCGTCGTCAAACCTCGCCCCGGCCCCCAGCTGGACAAACCGCACCGTCCGGGCGAGCCGTGCCTCGGCCTCGGCGTCCTGGCCCGCCCCGTCGCCCCGCGCAGCGCTTGAGGAGAGCGTGCCGTGGATGAGCTGGGCCAGCTGGGCAATGTCCGACTCGGGCAGGTACCCCTGGGCCATGCCGTCGCGCAGGATGCCACGCAGGAGCACGCTGAGCTCACCCACGTGGTCGGCCAGTTTGGCGAACGACGACGGCGAGAGCACCGCCGCCATGGCCGGCCCCGGCGGCAGGTGGCGCCGGCTCAGGTCCTCCACCTGGGCGCGGACGTAGACGGCCAGGCGCTCCACCGGGTTCTCCAGTGCATCGAGGGATTCGCGCAGATCGAGCAGGAACCGCTCGGTCTCATCCAGGGCGTAGGCGATGAGGAGCTCTTCGATATCCGCGTAGTAGTTGTAGACGGCGGTCCGGCCGATCTGGGCATGGCGCGCGACGTCCGTCATGGTCAGGCCGGGGAGCCCGTGGGTGAAGAGAAGTTCCCCGAACGCGGTCAGGATGCGACGCTGGGTCTCGGCACGTTGGGCGGCGTTGCTCGCGGCCGAAATCCTAGGCATACGCACACTTTAGCGCGATCTGTCACCAAAGCAGCCGGGCGGCGGACTGTGACCCGGCCGGGCTACGAACATCGACCGGTTCTGAGGGGCCACACCTGTATCCACCGCCTCAACTGGGGGTGTCTGATAGACACTGCCACCGCCCGTCCGGGCTGCGTAGCGTGGTGGATGTGGACAGAAAAGACGAAATCCGAGACTTCCTGATCTCGCGCCGGGCGAAGATCACCCCGGATCAGGCCGGGCTCCCCAACTATGGCGAACTGCGCCGCGTTCCGGGGCTGCGTCGGGAGGAAGTGGCCCAGATCGCCGGGGTAAGCACGGACTATTACACGCGGCTGGAACGCGGCAGCATCCGCGGCGTCTCGGACTCGGTCCTCGACGCTGTGGCCTCCGCCCTTCAGCTGGATGAGGCAGAGCGGACACATCTGATGGACTTGGCCAGGACGGCCAACACGCCGTCATCCCGGCGGCCGGCGCGCCGGCCACCGCAGCAGAGGGTCCGTCCCGGAGTATTGCGTTTGCTGGACGGGATGACCGGAGCGGTCGCCCTGGTGCAGAACGGACGCTCGGACGTGCTGGCCGCCAACTCCTTGGGGCGCGCGCTGTACGGGCCGGTGTTCGAGTCCACAGCAGCCGCTGGTCCGGAGGCTCCGGGCCAGCTGCCGAACCAGGCGCGGTACCTCTTCCTCGATCCGGGGGCAGGGGACTTCTACCCCGATTGGTCCGCAATCGCCGCCACCACGGTGGCGATGCTCCGATCGGAAGCGGGACGGAATCCCCATGACCGCGCATTGAACGAACTGGTCGGCGAGCTGACCACACGCAGCGGGCACTTCGCCGCCTTGTGGGCCGGCCATGACGTAAGGATCCACACCACGGGAACCAAGCGCTTCCACCATCCGGTCGCCGGCGACGTGTCGCTGCAGTTCGAGACGCTCGACCTTCCCGGCGATGAGGGACAAACCCTGTACACCTTCACTGCAGAGCCGGGGTCCGCATCCGAAAACGCGCTGGCGTTCCTTGCCAGCTGGGCGGCATCGCCCCCGACGAAAACCGCAACCAGCGACCCTTCCATCCCGGATCTGCGCTCCCACGCGCGGCCCGGAACACCCAACCCAGGAAAGACAGAACATGACTGAGCACAACGACGCCAAGACCGGACAGAAAGTCTGGTTCATCACCGGGGCAGGCCGCGGTATGGGCATTGACATCGCCAAGGCCGCCCTGGCCGCCGGCCACACAGTCGTCGCCACCGGCCGCAACCCCGACAAGGTCGCCCAGGCCGTCGGGGAGAACGAGAACCTGCTGGCCGTAAAACTCGACGTCACCAACCCCGCCGACGCCACCGCCGCCATCGCCGCCGCCGTGGACCGGTTCGGCCGGATCGACGTGCTCGTAAACAATGCCGGCAACTTCTACGCCGGGTTCTTCGAGGAAATCACCCCGGAGGACTTCCGGGCCCAAATCGAAACCACCATGTTCGGACCCATAAACGTCACCCGCTCGGCCCTGCCCGTCCTGCGGGCCCAGCGCTCGGGCCTGCTGGTCACGATCTCCTCCACCGCCGGCATCGCCGGCGGGGAGTTCCTTTCTGCTTACGCCGCCTCGAAGTTCGGTGTGGAGGGCTGGGCCGAATCCCTGGCCCCCGAAGTCGCGCCGTTCGGAATCCGCACCATGATCGTTGAGCCGGGATTCTTCCGCACCGAGCTCCTCACCGCGGAATCCACCAGCTACGCGGCATCCACTATCGGGGACTATTCCGAGCGGACCGAGCAGACAGTCACCGCGTGGAAAGGCATGAACGGCCTTCAGGGCGGGGACCCGGCCAAGCTCGCCGTCGCCCTCATCCAACTGGCGGAGCTGGATGAACCGCCGCTGCGCTTCGCCGCCGGAGCGGACGCCGTTGGAGTCTTTGAGGCCCGGGCCAAGGAACTCCAGGCCCAGGCCGAGGCCCACCGCGAGCTCTCCAGCAACCTGGCCCACGACGACGCCTGACACCGACGCCTGACACCCAGGCAAACGGATGACGTCGGGAGCCTCCCGCCGTCGTCCACCCAGTCTCGACATACCCGCCGGACGCCAATGGCTACCGGCCGCCCAAAAACCCTCGCCACGCTGTGGGCCATGCCCACATTCCAGGCCGGGGAACCACACCCAAAGGAAATACACCATGAAGAACGCACGCCTCGGAAGCCTGGAAGTCTCCCGCATCGGACTCGGCGCCATGACCATGGCCGGCACCTACACCAGCGAGGGCGCCCTGGATAACGCGGAGTCGATCCGGACGATCCACCGCGCCCTTGACCTCGGGGTCACCCACATCGACACCGCGGAGATCTACGGGCCGTTCCTGAGCGAGGAGATCGTCGGCCAAGCCGTCAAGGGACGCCGCGATCAGGTCAGGATTGCAACGAAGTTCGGCCTGGTCTCCCATTCCGGCGGCGGCTCCGGCGTGGTCGACAGCAGCGCGGCGAACGTGAGGGCCGCCGTCGAGGGCTCCCTCAAGCGCCTCGGCACCGACCACATCGACCTGTAC
>NZ_CAKKMM010000470.1:0-3526 GCF_918698205.1 Microbacterium sp. Bi128
GCACCGGGGTGTGGCATCCTCCCCTCCCCGGATCTCCTCCGCTCCGGGCCGCGCCGCGCCCCGCCGCCTCCCCTCCGCGGATCTCCTCCTCCCCCGGGGGGGGCAGGCCGAGCGCGCGGCCCTCGGAGGCAGTGGCGCTCTCTACAATGGCGCCATGACGGGCGGCCAGCCGGAATGGGTGATCCGCGAGGACGCGGCGATCCCCGTACTCGTCGCGCTCTACCTGCGTCAGGTGTGCGGCATCCGCGCGCCCGACGAGGTGCCGCCGCTGCGGCGTGTGCCCGCGTACGACGGCATCCCTCGACCGGAGGACGACCAATCGCTGCTCGAGCGCGAGTGGCGCGAGTTCTGGGCGATGACGGTGGAGCCGTTGGCCCACCCGTCGCCGGTTCCGCTCGAGCTCGTCGACGGCTTCGATGACCTGGTCGCGCTGCCGACGGGGCGTGCGGACGCTCTGCGCGAGGCCATCGGTCCCCACGCATCCGCGGCGGTCGAGTTCGCCCGCCTCGCCCACACGCGCTACTCGGGCGAGCAGACCGCTCGGCCCGGGGTGTCCTACCGCGCGTATGCGAGCGCGATCGCCGAACACGAACGACGCGTGGGGCGTCGGGCCCACTCGTTCGAACTCAACGTCCAGGTGCTGCCGCTCGCGCAGCGCGGGGTCTGGTGGATCGGCTCACTGACGGTCGCGGTGACCGACGGCCTGCGCAGCGACGTCGTCGCGTTCGACACCGCGATCCACCCGATCATCGCCGAGCTGGCCTGAGCCGGCGGGCGCAGCACAGTCGCGTCAGAAGCGGTAGCGCTCCTGAGCCGACGATCGCGGCACAGTCGCGTCAGAAGCGGTAGCGCTCCTGAGCAGACGACCGCGGCACAGTCGCGTCAGGAGCGGTAGCGCTCGTGGTCGACGGCGACGTCGCGGACGCGACGGCCCACCACGCGGTCGAAGATGAGCGCCGCGATCGCGCCCAGGGTGGTGCCGATGACGACGCAGATGAGGGCGGTGAACCCGAAGACCTGCAGCTGCGAATAGACGACCTGCGTATAGGGGCTGATGTCGGCGCCGTCGATTGCGACCGTGAGGATCAGAGCGGCGAGGATGCCGAAAAACGCCCCCGCGGCCAAGAACACGCCGTACTTGGGGGCACGGCGAACACGCAACGTGACGATCTCTTCGTGCACGAGGGGCGTGCGGTCGGGGGCGGGCTGCTCAGCCATGCGACCATTCTCCCACCGACGACGCCGGAACGGGCCACCGGTACCACGCCGTCGAGATCACGGCCGCAACGGCAAGAGCGCGCTGAGGTCCGCGCGGACGCCGGACGCGACGATCCGGCCCGCGGCCGCGGCATCCGCCCACTTCTCGACCCCGGTGGCGACGGAGATCCAGGTCGCCGCGTCGGTCTCGACGACATTGGGCGGCGTGCCGCGGGTGTGCCGCGGCCCCTCGATCACCTGCACCGCACCGAAGGGCGGAACGCGCATCTCGACCGAGTTGCCCGGCGCCTTCTCGACCAGCAACTGCAGCAAGTAGCGAACGGCGGTGGCCGTGGCCGCGCGGGGCGCGTCGCCGGCGGCCACGGCGGCGAGCGCGGCACGACCGTCTCCGGTCTCGATACGGCGGGGAGGCATGGCATCCACGGTACGCCCCCGCGCGCCTCGGGCGACGGGTGCCCGGCGACCGCTCGGTAGGCTGGCCGCGTGAGAATCCTGGTCCTCGGTTCGGGCGCGCGCGAGCACGCCATCATCCTCGCCCTGCGCTCCGAAGAGGACTCGCACGCGATCTTCGCCGCCCCGGGCAACGCCGGCATCGCTCGCGACGCCCACGTGGTCGATCTCGACGCGAACGACCCCGCCGCCGTCTCGGAGTTCGCACTGACCGAGTCGATCGCCCTCGTCGTGATCGGGCCCGAGGCTCCGCTCGTCGCCGGAGTGGCCGACGCGTTGCGCGAGCGCGGCATCCCGGTCTTCGGTCCCGGCAAGGCCGCCGCACAGCTCGAGGGCTCCAAGACGTACGCCAAGCGGATCATGGATGCCGCGGGCGTCCCGACCGGGCGAGCGGTTCGCGCCCACGATCTCGCCGCCGTCGAGGCGGCGCTCGACGAGCTCGGCGCCCCGCACGTCGTGAAGGCCGACGGGCTCGCCGCCGGGAAGGGCGTGATCGTCACATCCGATCGTGCCGCCGCCCTCGCCCACGCCGAGACGTACCTGCCGACCGGTCCGGTGCTCATCGAGGAGTTCCTCGCCGGCCCCGAGGTGTCGCTGTTCTTCCTCAGCGACGGCGACCGCGTGCTGCCCCTCAGCCCCGCGCAGGACTTCAAGCGCCTGCGCGACGGCGACGAGGGCCCCAACACCGGCGGCATGGGCGCGTATTCACCGCTGCCGTGGCTGCTCGAGCGCTTCGGCGGCGAAGAGGAGTTCGTCGATCACGTCACCCGTGAGGTCGCCGAGCCCGTGATCCGGCAGATGGATGCCGAGGGCACCCCGTTCATCGGACTGCTGTACGCCGGGCTCATCCTCACCGAGCAGGGTGTGAAGGTCATCGAGTTCAACGCGCGCTTCGGCGACCCCGAGACCCAGGTCGTGCTGCCCCGCCTGCTCGATCCGCTCTCGACGCTGCTGATGGCCGCGGCATCCGGAACGCTCGAAGACCAACCGCGGCCCGCGTTCGCCGAGGCGACTGCCGTCACGGTGGTGCTCGCCAGCGAGGGCTACCCCGAGGCGCCGATCACCGGCCGCCCGCTCACGGGGCTCGACGAGGCCGAAGAGGTCGAGGGCGTGCACGTCGCCCACGCCGCGACGATGCTCCGCGACGGGGAGCTGCACGCCACCGGCGGCCGCGTCCTCAATGTCGTGGCCCTGGGCACGACGTTCCGCGAGGCGCGGTCGGCGGCGTACGACGCCCTGAGCCGGATCGGCCTCGAGGGTGGGCAGTACCGCACCGACATCGCGGCACGCGTCGTCGAGAACTGACGCGCCCGGCGCTGCCGCGGCGGGAGAAGCCCGGTCGCGACGAGCACGAGCTCTATGCCGCGGCATCCGGATCGGGCTAGCGTGTGCGCATGGTCGACCGGGATGCCATGGCTCGGGGACGTGAGATCCTCGACCCCCTCGCGGAGCGACTGTGCGCGCTGCCCGGGATCGACACAGGGCGCATGTTCGGCACCGAGGGCCTGCGCGTGCGCGGGAAGGTGTTCGCGTTCGTGACGCACAACGGGTCGCTGGTGGTGAAGCTGCCCGAGGAGCGGATCGGCGAGCTCATCGACGAGGGCGTCGCGGGCCCCATGATCATGCGCGGGCGGCCTCTGCGCGAGTGGGCGGAGGTGCCGATCACCGCCGCCCCGACCTGGGAGCCGCTGGTCGACGAGGCCCGGGCGTTCGTCGACGCGATCACACCGAAACGCGAAGGCGCCGAGACTGCATCCGACTGACATTCCCACTGCAGGCTGCAGTGGAGTTGTCAGGCGGATGCAGTCTCGGCGATTTTGGAGCGGCGCCGAGTTACTCGGCGGCGGCGGTCGCAGCG
>NZ_CAKKMM010000471.1:0-3518 GCF_918698205.1 Microbacterium sp. Bi128
CAGGCCAGAACCACGAACTCGACAAGCACTTCGACCAGCGCCTGATCGCCATGGCGGCCGAAGCGCTGAGCGACCGCACGCCGGTGAAGATCTCCGTGAACGTCATCAACACGGACCGCTCCGTGGGCACCATGCTCGGCCACGTCGTGACGAAGACCTTCAGCACCGACGTCCTGGCCACGGACACCATTGACATCACGCTCAATGGCACCGCGGGCCAGTCGCTCGGGGCGTTCCTGCCGGCCGGCATCACCCTGCGCATGTTCGGCGACTCCAACGACTACGTCGGCAAGGGACTCTCCGGCGGCCGCATCATCGTCCGGCCGGACCGCACCAACGTGTTCCCGGCCGAGCGCAACGTGATCGCCGGCAACGTGATCGGCTACGGCGCCACAAGCGGTGAGCTGTTCCTCCGCGGCCAGGTCGGCGAACGCTTCCTGGTCCGCAACTCCGGCGCCACCGCGGTGGTCGAAGGCATCGGGGACCACGGCTGCGAGTACATGACCGGCGGCCAGACGCTCATCATCGGCCGCACCGGCCGCAACTTCGGCGCCGGCATGTCCGGGGGCACGGCCTACGTGCTGGACCTGCAGACCGAGCGCGTCAACAAGCAGGCCCTCGAGTCAGGCGAGCTGCAGCTGCGCGAGCTCGACGCCGAGGACCGCGACATCGTCCACGGGCTGCTCGTCAAGCACCTCGAGGAAACCGAGTCGCTGCTCGCGGCACGGCTCCTCGAGAACTTCGATGACACCGCAGCCCGCATAACCAAGGTGCTGCCGCGCGACTACGCGGCCGTCCTGCAAACCCGTCTTGACGCCATCGAAGAGGGCCTGGACCCCGACGGCGAAGAAGTTTGGTCTCGAATCCTGGAGGTGACCGGTGGCTGATCCACGCGGATTTCTGAAAGTACGTCAGCGTGAAACCCAGCCGCGCCGTCCCGTCCCGGTCCGCATCATGGACTGGAAAGAGGTCTACGAGGCCCAGGAAAAGGGTGTCCTGAAGAGCCAGGCCGGCCGCTGCATGGACTGCGGCGTCCCGTTCTGCCACCAGGGCTGCCCGCTGGGCAACCTCATCCCGGAATGGAACGACCTCGTCTGGCGGGACAAGGGCGAGGAAGCGATGGAGCGGCTGCACGCCACCAACAACTTCCCCGAGTTCACCGGACGGCTGTGCCCCGCCCCCTGCGAGGCGTCCTGCGTACTCGGCATCAACCAGCCCGCCGTGACCATCAAGCAGGTCGAGGTGTCCATCGTGGACCAGGCCTTCGAGAACGGCTGGGTCAACCCGCTGCCGCCGGCGCGCCTGACCGGCAAGACGGTCGCCGTCGTCGGATCCGGCCCCGCCGGGCTCGCCGTCGCCCAGCAGCTGACCCGGGTGGGCCACACTGTGGCCGTGTACGAGCGCGACGACAAGATCGGCGGCCTCCTGCGCTACGGGATCCCCGACTTCAAGATGGAAAAAGAGCAGGTGGACCGCCGGCTGGAGCAGATGAAGGCCGAAGGCACCCGGTTCCGCACCGGGGTGGCCGTCGGCACCGACGTGACGTGGGAGCAGCTGCGCCGCCGGTACGACGCCGTCGTCATCGCCACCGGGGCCACCGTCCCGCGTGACCTGCCGATCCCGGGCCGCGACCTCGACGGCGTCCACTACGCCATGGACTACCTCGTGCCGGCCAACCGGGTGGTGGCGGGGGAGACCGTGGAGAACCAGATCAATGCCGCGGGCAAGCACGTGGTCATCCTCGGCGGCGGCGACACCGGCGCCGACTGCCTCGGCACCGCGCACCGTCACCAGGCCGCGTCCGTGACCACACTGGCGATCGGCAAGCAGCCGCCCGTCGAGCGGGCCGGCCACCAGCCCTGGCCGACATTCCCCACCTTGTTCGAGGTCGCCAGCGCGCACGAGGAAGGCGGCGAACGCACCTACCTCGCCTCCACCGTGGAGTTCGTCGGGGAAAACGGCAAACTCACGGGCGTCAAGGTTGCGGAGACGGAATTCGTCGACGGCAAGCGCCTGCCGAAGGCCGGCACCGAGCGGATCATTCCGGCGGACCTCGTCTTCCTGTCCCTGGGCTTCACCGGCGCCGAGCCGGCCGGGATCACCGACCAGGTCCAGGCCGACTTCGACGGGCGCGGCAACGTGGCACGCGACGGTTACTACATGACCAACACTGAAGGCATCTTCGTCGCGGGCGACGCCGGCCGCGGCCAGTCGCTCATCGTTTGGGCCATCGCCGAAGGGCGCGCCTGCGCGGCCGCGGTGGACAAGTTCCTGATGGGCAGCACCATTCTGCCGGCACCCGTGGCGCCGACCGACCGTGCGATGGCTGTTCTGTAGTCCCACAGGACCTCCGGGATTCATCCGCACTTCAACTTAATCCATGCAACACACCAGTAGGGTAGGTATATGAGACGCGCTAAAATCGTGGCCACTTTCGGACCGGCAATCGCAAGCTTTGACAACACGCTGGCCGTGCTGGAAGCCGGCGTTGACGTGGCACGCATGAACATGAGCCACGGCGATTACTCCGTGCACGACAACACCTACGAGAACGTCCGCAAGGCTGCGGGACAGCTCGGCAAGGCCGTGGCCATCATGGCCGCCCTGCAGGGCCCGAAGATCCGCCTCGGACGTTTCGTCGACGGTCCCCACCTCCTGGAAGTCGGTGACACGTTCACGATCACCACCGAGGACGTTCCCGGCACCAAGGACATCTGCTCCACGACCCTCAAGAGCCTGACGGAGGACGTCAACCCCGGTGATGCCCTGCTGATCGACGACGGCAAGGTCGCCCTCCGCGCGATCGACGTCGACGACGTCAAGGTGGTCGCCCAGGTGATTGTCGGCGGCTGGGTCTCCAACAACAAGGGCATCAACCTGCCCGGCGTTGCCGTCAACGTGCCGGCGCTGAGCGAAAAGGACGAGGACGATCTGCGCTGGGCCATGCGCCGCGGCGTGGACATGGTTGCCCTGTCCTTCGTCCGGGATGCCTCGGACATCGTCCGCGTGCACGAGATCATGGACGAGGAAGGCCGCCGCGTGCCGGTGATCGCCAAGATCGAGAAGCCGCAGGCCGTGGAGCAGCTCCCCGAGATCATCGACGCCTTCGACGCCATCATGGTGGCCCGTGGCGACCTCGGTGTGGAACTTCCCCTCGAGGAAGTGCCGATCGTGCAGAAGCGCGCCGTTGAACTGGCACGCCGCTGGGCGAAGCCGGTCATCGTAGCCACCCAGGTCCTCGAGTCCATGATCGACAACCCGCGCCCGACGCGCGCCGAGGCCTCCGACTGCGCCAACGCGGTGCTCGACGGCGCCGACGCGGTCATGCTCTCCGGCGAGACCAGCGTGGGCAAGTACCCGATCGAGACCGTCAAGGTCATGGCCCGGATCATCGAGTCCACCGAGGTCCACGGCCTCGAGCGCGTCCCCCCGCTCGGCACCAAGCCCAAGACCCGCGGCGGCGCCATCACCCGGGCCGCCGTCGAGATCGCCGACCAGCTGGATGCGAAGTACATCTG
>NZ_CAKKMM010000472.1:0-3518 GCF_918698205.1 Microbacterium sp. Bi128
ACATTAATGAACGTTGTTCATTTAGTTTGAGGGTGATGGCCGCACGGGGCAAGACCTAATATGAATAAAGTTCATTTATTTATTCGGGGTGGAACCCGCGCCGTCCCCGGGCCGGCAGCCGGACCGCTACTGGACCACGGCGCGGACCTCCCCTGCGGGCCGTAAGGCCCTAGACCGTGGATTAGTCCCGGCAGAGTCTGGGGTATGACTCAAACGAACCCGGGGCCGGCCCCGGACATCAGGGCCGCCCAACTCAAGGAACAGCCCACGGCGGTGGTGCATGAGACAGTCCCGATGAATGCGTTGCGGGATTTTTTCGGCCGTGCCTTCGCCGCCGTCATGGGTGCGGTGCAGGAGCAGCATGTCCAGTTGGCCGGACCCCCGTTCGCGCTGTACCGCGGCATGCCGACCGACGTCGTCGACGTCGAAGCGGGGTTCCCCCTCGCCGCGCCTTTCACGAACCCCAGTGGCGCGGACACGGCGGTTGTCGCCGGCACCCTCCCCGCAGGCCAGGCCTACGAGGCGATGCACATCGGTCCCTACGAATCACTGCAGCGTACTTACGGCGCGATCATGGCGCGGATGCGGCAGGACGGCGCGAGCCCGGGAGCAGCAATGTGGGAGTACTACCTTACCGATCCCGGCGTCGAACCCGATCCAGCGAAGTGGCAGACGCTCGTGGTCTGGCCGGTCGACTGAAATGCCGCACCTGCACTGCCCGGCCGCCGCGCGGAGGGGCCCCGGCCGGGGGCCGCTGCCCGGGTTTCCAAGGCCCGTCCGACTCATTCTGTCTGATAGGCCACACTATTGCTCTACTCCATGCATAATGTCCTAAACTGCTTCACTGAGGTGCCTGAAATGGCGCTGCGCAGCAACGAAAGTGAACCCCGATATGGCTACCGATTACGACGCCCCACGCAAGACAGAAGAAGAATCTCCCGCTGAGTCGCTGGAGGCCCTTCAGGCGTCCCGCGGCGGCGGCGCGCAGACCGCTGTGATCGACGTCGATGAGAACGACACCGCTGAAGGCATTGATCTTCCCGGTGCGGATCTGTCCGGCGAAGAGCTGACGGTCATTGTTGTTCCGGAGCAGTCCGATGAATTCACCTGCTCCTCCTGCTTCCTGGTCCGTCACAGGTCCCAGGTGGCCCTTGAGAAGAACGGCATGAAGTACTGCCGCGACTGCGAAGGCTAAAACCTTCCGGCAACAGACAGGCCGTACGAAGCGCCGGACCCGCGAGGGTGCCGGCGCTTCGCCGTTCCCGGCCAGGCCTGCTGCTGGCGGTGTTATCTGTTCGTGAACGACCTTCACGAACAGGGTCCGTGCAATCCGTCCGTGACCAGCAGCGGGCCACGCTAACGGTTGGGCGCCGAAACTGTGGAGGACCTCGCCCGCCGGGCCGGGCCCGCCTACGCTGAAAGCGTCTGACCTGCGCTGACTGTTCCGCCAGCCCAAGGGTCAGGCAGCACCAGGGGGTGGCGGCCTTGAAGAAGATCCAGTTGAAAAAGGTCAACGCGTTGCTCGCGGCTGTTCTGATGGCCGCCGCGCTTGGGATTCTTGCGCCGGCGCCGGCGCCGGCCGCCGCAGACCCGTACTGCGGACTGGCCTGGGGGTCGCTGAGCAAACTGGATCCGGCCATGAGCCAGGCCAAGGTGGTGGACGTCCGCACCGGTCAGCACTACTGCTTCGACCGGCTGGTCATTGACCTCAACGGCCCCGTGGCCGGCTACAGTGTCCGCTACGTACCCGCGGTGGTGCAGGACGGGTCCGGCCTGCCGGTCCCGTTGCGGGGCCAGGCTTTCATTCAGCTCACGGTCAATGCTCCCGCATATGACGACGCCGGCAATCCCACCTACAACCCGGCGAACAAGAATGAATTGGCTGACGTGGCTGGCTACCAGACCTTCCGGCAGGTGGCGTGGGCGGGCAGCTTCGAGGGCTATTCGACCATTGGCCTGGGGGTCCGCGCCCGGCTGCCGTTCCGGGTCCTGGCCCTGCCCGGGCCGGGCACCGGGTCCCGGCTCGTGGTGGACGTGGCGCATTTCTGGTGAGGCTGGTGGAGCCGGTCGCAAGGCAGGGCTGCGCGCCTTGCCGGGCGGGTCGGCTAGAGCGAGCCGAGCTCGGCCCGGAGCGGGAAGTCCCGGCCGTCCAGCACCAGCTGCGTGCAGCGCCCGGTGGCGCGGTTCAGAACGATCGGGGCCATGTGGCGTCCCTCGCCGAAGCGAAACCCGGAGACCTCTTGGTGAGCTTCGGCGGCAACCACATTTCCATCTACCTGGGCAACGAAGGCGATCGACGCCCCCGTGCCGGGTAAGACCGTCCAGATCTGCGATGCCTGGGAGCAGCAACCTGACTTCCATCCGGCGCATCGTGCCCGCAGGGGCGGCAAAGGGGCGCCTGCGTTCCGACGTCCGGCAGCACGTCGTCGCGTTAGCATTGGTCCCAACACGTCTGTCCAGGAGGGCACATGCCGTACATCGTTGACTTTGAGACCGTTTCTACCGCCGGCTTGGAATCATCCCCCGTCTCCGAGGCCCTCGCCGGGTTGCGCGCCAACGAGGCCCGCTATTTCCGGAATAAGTACGGCCACACCTTCACCGTGAGCCCCGCGAGCGAAGTTCCTGACGTGGTTGACCGGGTGAGCCGCATCCTCCGGGATGAACGCGAGATCGTGATCGGCTCCCGCCCGCTGGAGGCGACCGCCTTCGAAGTCGACGGTTTGCGGATGGCCTATGTTTTTTACGAGTCGGGGCTGTCGGTCAACGTCATGTACATCATCGAGGACGGCGGGAAGAGAGCGGTGGGGTTAAAACTTGCCGACGGCATGGAAGTTCCGGAGGAATTGGCGCCGCGCTTCAAGTTCGCCCGCCAAAAGTCGAAGCTGGCGGGTGTTATTCGCGGCTCCTACTTCGTGATCAAGGGCGAGTACTGATCGGGCTCACCCCCGCATCTCAGGGTGCGGGACGCAGCCGGGCAATCCGGGAAGTGAGTTTCTGGGATTGGGGTTCCATATTTTCGACGTGATCATTAGCGGTGGCGGCCCGACGGGAATGATGCTGGCCAGCGAGTTGCGGCTGCACGACGTGGACGTGCTCGTGCTGGAGAGGGACGCCGAGCCGAGCCAGGCGGTCCGTTCGCGCGGCCTGCACCCGCGCAGCATCGAGATCATGGACCAGCGCGGGCTGCTGGACCGGTTCCTCGCCCACGGGCAGCAGTATCCCGGCGGCGTGGGTCGCTTCGCCGGGATCGACAAGCCCCGGCCGGTGAACCTGGACACCGCACACGGCTACGTCCTTGGCATCCCCCAGCCGGTCACCGATCGCCTGCTGGCCGAGCGCGCCGGTGAGCTCGGCGCCCAGATCCGCCGCGGCTGCGAGGTGGCTGGAGTCGAGCAGGACGAGGACGCGGTGAGCGTCGAACTCGCTGACGGCACACGGCTGCGCTCGCGCTGGCTGGTCGGCTGCGACGGCGGACGCAGCCTGGTGCGCAGACTGCTCGGCATCGGCTTCCCCGGCGA
>NZ_CAKKMM010000473.1:0-3508 GCF_918698205.1 Microbacterium sp. Bi128
TGCCCGGCCGGCCCCGCAGTTCAGGGCCAGCGGGTCAGGCGAAGCTCTCCAGCTCGACGCCGGCAGCCTCCAGCGCCGCACGGATCGCGGTCGCCGTGGCAACGGAGCCGGGGGTGTCGCCCTGGAGGCACAGCGACTGCGGCTCGATCCGGAGCACCGTGCCGTCGACGGCCTCGATTTCGCCCTTCGTGGCGAGCCTGACCGCCCGCTCGGCTACCTGTCCGGCGTCGAGCATCATTGCTCCCACCTCGGTGCGCGGCACGAGGGTGCCGTCGGGGAAGTAGGCGCGGTCGGCGAAGGCCTCGGAGAAGACGGGGTGCCCGGCTTCCTTGGCGATTTCCAGCAGGGCTGAGCCGGGGAAGCCGAGGACGGGCAGTCCGGGATCGTAGGCCTGGATGGCGGCGATCACGGCGGAGGCCTGCTCGCCGTCGTGCACGGTGCGGTCGTAGAGCGCCCCGTGCAGCTTGACGTAGTCCACCGAGGCGCCCACGGCATGGGCCACGCCGTCGAGCGCCCCGAGCTGGTAAAGGACCGCGCCGAAGAGATCGTCAAAGGTCATGTCCAGCGAGCGCAGGCCAAAGCCGGCCAGGTCCGGGTAGCCGATGTGGGCACCGACGTTGACGTCGAGCTCGTACGCCGCCCGGCAGGTGTCCAGCATGGTCACGGGGTCCCCGGCGTGCATCCCGCAGGCCACGCTGGCGCTCGTGACCAGCGGAAACATCGCGGCGTCGGCGCCCTTGGTCCAGGTCCCGAAGGACTCCCCCAGGTCAGTGTTCAGATCCAAAACGTGCCGCCGTCCTTCGTTAAAGTCTTCGGGGCGCCGCTGCCCTGAGTGCCGCCGCCCTGGGTGCCGCCGCCCGGGGCGCCGCCGTCCGGCTGCGCGTCCAGGGAAGTTTCGTAGAGCGCTGCCGGGCCGGTGGTTTCCGCAAGGGCTTGCAGTTCTCCCGGAATCGTGTCCGGGATGGGCCCGAATGCTTCCCTGGCGTTCGCCACGACCGCATGGCCCATCACCCGGTTGCCCACTCCGCCTACGACGGCGCCGATACCGAAGGGCAGGGCACGGCCCAGCCAGGCTGTGCCCTGGGTCTTGAGCAGGGAGCGCAGGAACATCGTCTGGATCTTGGCCCGCACTGTACCGAAGCCGGCGAGGGGGACGCGGCGGGTGAAGGCCGCGGTCCAGGCCTGGGTGGGCCCCTTGCCCCGGCCCGCCGCCTGTCCGCTCAGCGAGCTCAGCAGCTGGGTGCCTTCCTCGCCCAGCATGACCGCCATGACCAGGGTGCTGGCTCTGTCCGGGTCCACCATCCGGATGCCGTGCAGTTCAGCAAGAGCCGTGGAATACAGTGCGGTGGCTTCGAGGAACCCGACTGCTGCGGCGGCCGAGAGACCGAGTGCGGCCGCAGTTCCGACGCCCGGAATCACGGCAGCCCCGCCGACCAGCGCACCGCCGCCGGTGACGGCCAGCAGGTAGTCGCGCTCCAGGATGGCGGCGAGCTGCGCCGCGGTGGCCTGCGGGTGCCTGCGCTGAAGCCTGCGGATATTGGCCAGCACCAGCGGCCGCTGGACTTCAACCGCCCGCAGGAGCACCTTGTGCAGACCGGGCCGGGGCTGGCCGGCGGCGTCGAACATCGCGCTGTGGGCCGTTTCCTGGGCAATCTTCATTGCAGGGTTGCTGCGCTTGGCCATGATCGCCTCTCGTCGGAACCATAAAACTAAGTGCACTTAACACTACACACGGGCAGGAAGGCGGGGTCGCCGCTGCGCCCCGGAGGGGTCTCAGCCCGGCCGCGCGGCTGGCTACTAGACTGGGCCCATGCCCGCCCTGCGAGCCCTCCGCCCCTTCGCGCACCGGGAGTACCGCGTGCTGATCACGGCGCTGGCCATCTCCATCTTCGGTTCCGGGATGTGGGCCGTCGCGATGGTCTACGAGGTGATCCACCTGGGCGGCGGACCGCTGGAGCTTTCGGTCGTGGCCGCGGCGGGCAGCGTCGGGCTGGTGACGTTTCTGCTGGCCGGCGGCATCGCCGCGGACCGCGTGCCCCAGCGGCTCCTGATCATCGCGGTCGAGGGCGCCAACCTCGCCGTCGTTGCCACTGTCAGCGGGCTGGCCCTGGCCGGCTTGCTCGAGCTGTGGCATCTCGCGCTGGGGGCCTTCGTGCTCGGCGTCGGGGCTGCGTTCTTCTTCCCCGCCTACTCCGCCATCCTGCCGCGGATCCTGCCGCCTGAGGACCTGCTGGCGGCCAACGGCCTGGAAGGCACCATGCGGCCGCTGTTTCAGCAGGCCGCCGCACCGGCCGTCGCGGGCATCCTGGTGGCGGCCCTGTCCCCCGCCTACGCCGTCACCGGAGTGGCGGCCTGCCATCTGGCGGCCTTCTGCATCCTGAACCTCCTCCCCCGCCAGCCCGCGGCAGGGGTCCCGGACAGCGGTGGGGCTACCGAATCTGGCCAGCCGCGGGCCAGGACGTCCCTGCGCCACGACCTCCGCGAGGGCGTCAGCTACACCGTCCGGACGCCCTGGCTGCTGTGGACCCTGCTCTGGGCCTGCATTTCGGTGCTGTTCCTGATCGGCCCCATCGAGGTCCTGATCCCCTTCGTGGTCCGGGACCAGCTCGGCGGGGACGCGCGCATGTTCGGCTTCCTGCTCGCCATCATGGGCGTGGGCGGTGCCGCAGCCTCGCTGGCCACGGCTTCTTTTCCCCTCCCGCGCCGCTACCTCACCGTGATGATGGTGTCCTGGGGAGCGGGAAGCCTGCCAATCGCCGCCGTCGGAATCATGGACAGTTTCTGGGCCGTGGCCGCCGCCCTCTTCATCTTCGGCGCCACCGGCGGCGTGGGCATGGTGATCTGGGGAACCTTGCTCCAGCGCCGGGTGCCGCCGCATCTGCTGGGCCGCGTCTCGAGCCTGGACTTCTTTGTATCCCTGGCCCTCATGCCGGTCTCCATGGCACTCGCCGGGCCGGCCGCCGAGGCGCTGCCGGTGTGGCTGATCTTCCTCGTCGCCGGGACCGTGTGCCCGGCGATGGCCGTTGTCGCGATGGTCGTGGCGCGGATGCCGGCCGATGAACTGGCCCACCCCCTCACCGGCGGTGAGGAGCCCGCCGGCGGTGAGGAACCCGCCGACGCCCCGGCGCCTGCCGAATCCTCCGGACCAGGGCAGCCCGGCCCAGACCAACGCGGAGTCACCTAGCGCCCATGTCCGGGGGGATCATGGGCGATAAGTGACCCCGCGTTGCTTCGGCGGCGGCTTAGACTGCGGCGCGCACCACCGGGATCGACGACGTCGGAAGGCCGCTGGGGAAGATGGTCGGTTCTGGGGCGGTGACGGGCGCCAGCGGGACCCGGACCGGGCCGCCGTCGACCGTGAGCAGTTCCCCGCGCACGTCGACCTCCAGCGGCGCGCCGTCGCGGACGGTCAGGCTGATCGAATCCTGTTCGAGCCCGACGTGCAGGAGCCTGCCCTGGATCTTCAGGTGGAACTCGAGGCCGTCCCATTCGGCAGGCAGCCGGGGAT
>NZ_CAKKMM010000474.1:0-3503 GCF_918698205.1 Microbacterium sp. Bi128
CCTCGGGCCGCGGACATCGATGCGGGACGTCTCAGGCACGGGCGGTCTCCTCTTGCAGGCGGCTGAGCTCGAGTTCCACGACCGCGCGACCGGGCGTGCCCCCGAAACGCGTGCGGATCGCACCGTGGCGATCCAGGACGAGCGTCGTGGGGGTCTGCAGCACGCGGAAGTGCTGGGCGATGTCGGGGCGGTGGGTGAGGTCGACGTCGAGGTGCCGTACGCCCTCGCGGCCGTCGGCGACCTCCGACAGCATCCGGTGCACGCCGGGGCACCGCGAGCACATCTCGGTGCTGAACTGCAGCAGCGTGGCTTCCTCGCCGAGCGCGTCCGCACCGAGGCGGCGCGGGTCGACGATCTCGGCGGAGTCCACGGGGCGGGCGCGGCCCTGGGTGAGGCGGAAGACGACGCCGGCGACCGCAGCCAGCACGACGAGCGCGGCGATGGCGAAGAGAGCGATGGTCAGGTCCACGACCGACAACGCTAACGCGCCCGGGAGCGCCGGGGGCCGATGAGTCGCCCCATGACGCCTCCGCTCAGCGTTTGCCCGGCCCGCGTCCAGGTGGCGCCTCCTCCCCAGCGGGCCCGGCGCCAGGATCGTTCCCCCGGCGCACCCCGGCGCGCGGGACCCGCGGGTATCGTGAAGGCCGTGACCGCCGACATCCCCACGCCCTACGAAGACCTGCTCCGCGACGTCCTCGCGACGGGCGTCCACAAGTCGGATCGCACCGGCACCGGTACCACGAGCGTGTTCGGTCGGCAGATCCGCTTCGACCTGGCCGCGGGCTTCCCCCTCGTGACGACCAAGCGCGTCCACATGAAGTCGATCGTCTACGAACTGCTGTGGTTCCTTCGCGGCGAATCCAATGTGGGGTGGCTGCAGCAGCACGGCGTGAGCATCTGGGACGAGTGGGCGGATGCCGAGGGCGAACTCGGCCCCGTGTACGGCGTGCAATGGCGCTCCTGGCCCACCGCGGACGGCGGCGCGATCGACCAGATCTCGCAGGTGATCGACCAGATCCGCCGCGATCCCGACTCCCGTCGGCTCATCGTGTCGGCGTGGAACCCCGCCGACATCCCCGACATGGCGTTGGCTCCGTGTCACGCGCTGTTCCAGTTCTACGTCGCCGACGGCAAGCTCTCGTGCCAGCTGTATCAGCGCAGCGCCGACATGTTCCTCGGCGTCCCCTTCAACATCGCGTCCTACGCCCTGCTGACGCTCATGATCGCGCAGCAGACGGGGCTCGAGCCCGGCGAGTTCGTCTGGACCGGTGGCGACTGCCACGTCTACGACAACCACCGTGCGCAGGTCGAGGAGCAACTCTCCCGAGACCCCTTCCCGTACCCGACCCTCCGGTTCGCCCGGAAGCCCGACTCGGTCTTCGACTACACCTACGACGACATCGTGATCGACGACTACCAGCACCACCCGGCCATCCGGGCGGCCGTGGCGGTATGACGACGATCGGACTGGTCTGGGCGCAGTCGCGCGACGGCGTCATCGGCGCGGGCGGCGGCATGCCGTGGCACGTCCCCGAAGACCTCGCCCACTTCCGCGCCGTGACGGGGGAGTCCGACGTCGTCATGGGCCGGCGCACGTGGGAGTCGCTCCCGCCGCGCTTCCGGCCCCTTCCGGGGCGTCGCAACATCGTGGTGTCGCGGACGAACGGATGGGATGCCGACGGCGCCGAGCGCGTGGACTCTCTCGATGCCGCCCTGCAGAGCGCCCACACCGACCGGGTGTGGGTGATCGGCGGGGGGCGCCTCTACGCCGATGCGATCGCCCACGCCGACGTGCTCGAGGTCACGCAACTCGATCTCGACGTCGACGGTGACACCGTCGCGCCAGGTCTCGACGGCTGGACGCGCACGTCGGCCGACCCGGAAGAGGGCTGGCATGTGTCTCGGACCGGCATCCGCTACCGGTTCGAGACCTACGTGCCCGAGGGTCGGGAGTGACGCGGACCGCGCTCGTCACCGGCGCGAGCTCGGGCCTCGGCGCCGAGTTCGCGCGCCAGCTCGCCGCCCGCGGCGCGGACGTGATCCTCGTGGCGCGCGACCGCGCCGCGCTCGCCGCAGTGGCCGACGGCATCCGCTCGACGTGTGGATCGAACGTCGAAGTGCTCGCGGCAGACCTCCTCGACGCCGACGACCTCAGAGCGGTCGAGGCCCGGGTGGCCGCGGGCGTGGACTTGCTCGTCAACAACGCCGGCTTCGGGCTCGACCTCGCCTTCGAGGCCAACGACATCGCCGACGAGGTGCGCCACCTGCGGCTGCACGTCGAGGTCGCGATGCGGTTGACCCACGCGGCGTTGCCGGCCATGCTCGCGCGCGGCAGCGGACGGATCGTCAACGTGGCCTCGGTCGCCGGGTTCGTCCCGCGCGGCACGTACGGCGCCGTCAAGGGCTGGCTCATCTCCTTCAGCCGCTGGGCGAACGTCGCCTACGCACCGCGCGGAGTGACGGTCACCGCCGTCTGCCCGGGATTCGTCCACACGAACTTCCATGAGCGGCTGGGCCTCCCGCCCGGGCAGGAGGGCGTTCCGCCCGGGATGTGGCTCGACGCCGAGACGGTCGTGCGCGAGGGATTGCGCGACGCGGCACGCGGTCGCGCGGTGTCGATCCCGTCGTGGAAATACAAGCTGCTCGTGGCCGCCTCGCGCGTTCTGCCCGACCGGGTGGTCGTGCGCGCGGCCGCGCGGGGGCGCTGAGCTCAGCGGAACCGGCCGAGCCGGATGCCGGCGAACGCCAGCGCCGCGACCGTCTCGCCGTCGGAGATCTCGCCGTCGGCGACCAGGCCCAGGACGTCCCCGAACGGTACCCAGCGCACGGCTTCGATGCCCTCCTCGCGCTGTGAGGCCGCGGCATCCACGATCTTGAGGTCCCGCGCGAGATAGACGTGCTCCGGGGCGTCAGCGATGCCGTTGAGGGCGTTCATGCGGCCCAGGTGCTCCCACCGTGCCGCGGTGACGCCCGTCTCTTCGCGCAGTTCCCGCTGCGCGGCGACGAGGGGGTCCTCGCCGTCCGTGCCGCCGGCCGGGACCTCGAGCGAGCGCCCCGTCGTGTAGCGCTCGAGCTCGACCAGGCACACACGCTCGTTCTCATCGAGCGCGATGATGAAGACGGCGGGCTGCTGCATCCGCACGACTCCGTAAATGCCGTCGCCGTCCGGCCCGGTGACCTCGTCTTCGCGGACCTCGATCCACCGGTTCTCGTACACCGTGCGGGAGGAGCGGGTGGTCCAGGTCATGCGGTCAGCCTAGAGCGCCGCCGACCGCGGAACGGGCGGCGTCGGTCGATGTTCACCGGGAGGATCGACGCGACAGCGGGGAGAGCGGGGCGAACCGATAACCTGAGAGCATGACGCACTCCGGCAACCCCTTCGGTCAGGTGCTCGTCGCGCTCGTCACCCCCATGACGGCCGACGGCGAGGTCGATTGGCCCGCCGTCGAGAAGCACATCGACGACGTCGTCAGCGCGGGCGCCGACGGTGTCGTCGTCACGGG
>NZ_CAKKMM010000475.1:0-3488 GCF_918698205.1 Microbacterium sp. Bi128
CACCGGCGTCGTGTGGACCACGCTGGCCGATTGGCAGAAGCTGGCCCATATCCAAGACGCGGACGCCGCGACGGTGCTGGCCGTGACATTCGACTCCACGTCCGGTACAGGGGTGGATCTCGGTGCCGCCAATACCGCCGCGGGAACCGTCAGCACCACGATCGACGGGTCTTTCCAGGCCCTCGGCTCGTACAAGAGCGAGAACGGCTCGCTGCTGCTCATGCAGGCCTTCCTTTACGGCATCTCAGCCCTCGTGATTGTTGCCTTCCTGACGGTCTGGACGGTCCAGCGCACCCGGGACATCGCCGTTCTGAAGGCACTGGGCGGGTCCGCCCGCTACATCCTCCGGGACGCCATGGCGCAGGCGGCCCTGGTCCTGCTGGCCGGCGCGGTGGCCGGCGGGCTGGCCGGTGTGGCCGGCGGAGTCCTCGCGTCGCAGGCGGCACCGTTCCTCCTCACACCCTGGACAACGCTGCTGCCCATCGCCGGAATCGTGCTCCTGGGCCTGGCCGGGGCAGCCCTCGCGGTCCGCAGCGTGGCCCGCGTCGATCCGCTCATCGCCCTCGGCGGCAACTGAGCAGCCCCGGCCCGCCCCATATATTCCTAGAAAGGCATATCTCGTGAACTCAACCCTGAACAACACCGCCCTGAACCTCGTCAACGTCACCCTGGAGTACCCGGACGGAGACGGCACCCTTAAGGCCCTGGATTCCGTGAGCCTCAAGGTGAACGCAGGCGAATTCGTGTCCCTGATCGGCCCCTCGGGGTCCGGCAAGTCGTCCCTGCTGGCCGTCGCCGCCACCCTGGTCCGGCCCACCGCCGGCCTGGTGGTGGTCGACGGCGGGGACGCCGGCGGATTGCCCGATTCCGGCCGCACCGCACTGCGGCGGGACAAGATCGGCATCATCTTCCAGCAGCCCAACCTCCTGCCCTCCCTCACCGCGGTGGAGCAGCTCGTGATCACCCAGCGCCTGCGCGGCGGGACGGCGCGGGCGGCCGGGGAACGCGCCGCGGCTCTGCTGGACCTTGTCGGTCTCGGGCATGCCCTGGCGAAGCGGCCGCACCAGCTCTCCGGCGGCCAGCGCCAGCGCGTCAACATTGCCCGGGCACTCATGGGCGACCCTGCCGTGCTGCTGGTGGACGAGCCGACGGCAGCCCTTGACCACCAGCGCAGCGAAGCGATCATCCGGCTGCTGCGGCAGGTCACCGACGAGTTCAGCGTGGCAACGGTCATGGTCACCCACGACACCGATTTCGTGCCGCTCACCGACGCCGTCGCGAGCATGCGCGACGGACGGCTGTCCGCCAGGGCGGCGACGGCGGCCGCTGCGGCGCCGCGTCGGGGCTAGCGGCTAGGAGACCCGGTATCCGAGGTCCGGGACGCCGAGACCGAACATGTCCTTGAGGGCATGCCGGGCGGCGTGGAAGCCGGGCATCCCGGTGACGCCGGGACCGGGCGGGGTCGACGACGAGCACAAGTACACCCCTGGCAGCGGCGTCCGCCAGGGCACCGGGCTCAGCACCGGCCGCCGCAACATGCCCCAAAGGTCCATGCGGCCTGCGCCGAAGTCCCCACCGACGAAGTTCTCGTCGTACGCCGCCAGCCCTGCGGCCGTGGTCACCTTGAACTGCACCACCACATCCCGGAACCCGGGCGCGAAGCGCTCAAGTTGCGCCATGACCGCATCGCTCATGTCCACAGTGGAACCGGCCGGAACGTGGCAATAGGTCCACAGGATGTGCCGGCCGGCCGGCGCGCGGCCGGCATCAAAACGCGAGGGCTGGGATACCAGCACGTAGGGCCGGTCCGGATGCCGTCCCGAGGCGACCAGGCGTTCCGCTTCGGCGGTTTCCGCCCGGGTGCCGCCCACGTGCACCGTCCCGGCATCGGCGAGGCCGTCCGCCGCCCACGGCACCGGTCCGGAGAGGATGAAATCGACCTTGCAGGAAGCGTTCCCGAAGCGGAAGGACGCCAGGGCGCTCTTATAGCGCGACGGGAGCCGGCCCTCCGCCAGGTGCAGCAGCGCGGGGGGTGCCACATCCAGCAGCGTGGCCCGGGCCGGCGGCAGCTCCGCGAGCGATGTGATCCGCCTGCCGGTCTCGACCACCCCGCCATGGGCCTCGATGTCGGCGGTCAGCGCCCGGGCAATCGCGGCCGATCCGCCGCGCGGAACCGGCCAGCCGCCGGCATGGCCCAGGGCGCCCAGCATCAGCCCGGCGCCGGCGGCGGTGATCGAGGGCAGCGGCGCCACGGCATGCGCGGCGACGCCGCTCAGCAGTGCGGGAGCCAGGTCCTGGCTGAACCTCGCATTCCACAGCGGCGAGCCTTGTTCGAGCGCCCGGAGGCCGAACGCGGCGGCGGCCAGGGGATCTGCCGGAATCCGCAGCAGCTGGTTCAGGGTGAGGTCCGCGACGCCCTCCACCCGCCGCACGAGGGGCTCCATGAGCTGGCGGTAGGCGGCGCCGTCCCTCCCGAGTTCCGCAACGGTGCGGTCCAGGGAACGGTAGGCCAGCGCCGCGCGGCCGCCGTCGAGCGGGGATCCGTACGAGAGCTCGGGCACCTCCAGGGGCACGCGCCTGGACAGCTCGAACCGGCGGAAAAAGGGTGAGGCCAGAACCATGGGGTGCACGGCCGAACAGACGTCGTGGAAGTGGCCCGGTTCCATCAGTTCGGCGGTGCGCAGTCCGCCGCCCGGTGTGGCGGCCGCCTCGAACACGTGGACTTTGAGTCCGGCCCGCGCCATGGTCACCGCCGCGGCCAGCCCGTTGGGGCCGGAACCGACGACGGCGACGTCAGTCATGCGCTGTGGCTTTCCGCCACGGCACCAGGGACGCCGCGGGCCGGCGCAGATCAATCCGCAGCCAGTCCGGTGCACCGTCGAAGGGGCCGCCATGCGGATCATCGATGCGGTGGCGGCGGATCACGTCGCTGGACGGATACCAGATGTCCCAGGCGACACGGGCCATCAGGTACGCGGTGGCGAGCATGTGGGCAACCACGGCCAGGACGTAGTAGGGCATGTCGATGTTGTGCTGGGTCGAGCCGCCGCTGGTTGCCTGCCCGAGGTACATCCAGATGGCGCCCCAGTGCAGCGCTTCGATGGCTTGCCAGATGACGAAGTCACGCCAGCGGGGCCGGGCAAGGGCGATCAGGGGGATCAGCCACAACACGAACTGGGGGGAGTACACCTTGTTGGTCAGGATGAACGCGGCCACGATCAGGAACGCCAGCTGCGCGATCCTCGGCCGGCGGGGTGCCGTCAGTGCCAGGACCGCAATCAGGATGCAGGCCAGGAGAAACAGGTCCAGTGCCAGGGAGTTGATGGCCGCGGCCTCAAGCGGATTCCAGCCCAGCCGGGCGGCCACCAGGTTGTAGGCGAACCAGGGCGAGCTGTAGCCCGCCGGCCGCTCCTGCGTGAACTGGTAGAAGTACTTCCAGCCGTCCGGATTTGCCGCGGCTGCCGGGACGTTGACCGCCAGCCAGGCCG
>NZ_CAKKMM010000476.1:0-3486 GCF_918698205.1 Microbacterium sp. Bi128
GTTCATGGCCTGGCAGTACTCCCAGGCCTCATCGAGCCGGCCGCTCTCGGCCAGGGCACCAATCAGGGCGCGGAGGGCGCCGATGATCATGGTGGAGCCTTTGGGCAGCTGTGCGCAGAGCCGCACCGCTTCCTGCGCATGCTCGACGGCGGCGGTCAGCTGCCCCTGGCCCTGCGAGGCTGCGGCGAGCATCTGCTGGGCCCGGACGCCGAGCCCGGCAGACTCCGCGGCCATCGGGTGCTCCAGGAGATTCTGGACCACGTCCTTGCACTCCTGCCAGAGGCCCTGCTTGATCAGGCACTCGGCCTGCATATAGGTCATGTTCCACCACGCGCTGGTGTTCTTGGCCTCCAGGGCGATCCTGGCGGCGGCGGCGGCGTGGGTGGCGGCCACGGGGTAGTCCCGGAGGTCCCAGGCCTGCCGGGCATACAATCCCGCGAGCACGTATTCGGCGTCGCTGACGGACACCGGCTGGCTCCAGGCCTCGAGCGCCTTGGGGGCCAGTTCAAGCCGGCGGGCAAGCTCCTCGATGACATCGGCGGTCGGCTCGCGGCGTCCGGTTTCCAGCAGAGAAATGTAGCTGGGGGAGTACAGGTCACGGCCCAACTCCGCCTGCGTCAGGCCCCGTTCGAGCCGTTCCGCGCGGAGCTTCTCCCCAAATCCGTTCCCCACGGATACCTCCTAATTCCGGACATTCTTTGTACTAAATGCTTGACAGTCTCTGTAGAAACCATTTTACAATGTGTGTCAACAAGGGTAGTGCTGACTTGGTTAAGGAACCCCAACCCATATTGAGGAAACTTATGTTGAAGAAGATTGCAGCCGGCGCCGTTTTGGCGGGCGCACTGGCATTCTCCGCCGCGGCCCCGGCCGTGCCGTCCGCTGCTTCACTTACCGATGTCTCAGACGTTGCCGCCGTCGGCAACTGGCCCGATCCCATGCGCACCGCCCAGGCGGTGGGCAACTGGCCCGACCCCATGACCCACTCGCTGAACGTCGGCAACTGGCCCGACCCGATGTAACAAGCCCGATGTAACAAGCCCGACACGGCAGGCCCGGCGCAGCAACGGCCGGCTGCCTGCGGCACGGATATCCGGCGCAGCCCCGGGAGATTTCCTCCCGGGGCTGCGTTGTGTCCGGGGGGCAGGGGCCGGGCCCTGGCCGGGACGATCGCCGGTGCCGGTGTCATGAAATCGTGCCGGCCCTACCACCGGACATGCAAAAGAGGACCCTCCGTGTGGAGGGCCCTCTTTGTGTTTGGTCGGGATGACAGGATTTGAACCTGCGACCTCGTCGTCCCGAACGACGCGCGCTACCAAGCTGCGCCACATCCCGATCCGTTGCTTCAAAAGCAACTTCACAAGAGTATCCGATCATGGCCCCGGATGTGAAATCGGGCGCCGGCCGGGACGTGTCCCGCCGTCGTCCCGGCCCGGACGCCGACCGGTCCCGGCAGGCGCTGTTCAGACCAGCGAGTCTTTCCAGGCGCCGTGGAGCCGGGCGAAGGCGCCGCCGTCGCCGATCAGCTGCTCCGGGGTGCCGTCCTCCACGACCCGTCCGTCGTGCACCACCAGCACCCGGTCCGCCGTCTCCACGGTGGAGAGCCGGTGGGCAATGATCAGCGCTGTCCGCCCGGCGCCGGGGGCCGAGTCCGGGCCGGGGGCCGAGTCTGCAACGGGCTGTCCGCCGCCCGCCTGTCCACCGGACGGCCGCTGGCCGGCCTCCCGGGTGCCGGCCTCCCGTGTCCCGCGCAGGAGCCCCGCGAGGCCCTGCTGGACCATGCGCTCCGACGGGATGTCCAGCGAGGACGTTGCCTCGTCCAGGATCAGCACGGCCGGGCGGGCCAGGAACGCGCGGGCGAAGCTGATCAGCTGGCGCTGCCCGGCGGAGACGCGGCCGCCGCGCTTGTTGACGTCGGTGTCGTAGCCGTCCGGCAGTTCCATGATGAAGGCGTGCGCCCCCACCGCCCGGGCCGCGTCCTCGATCTCCGCACGCGAGGCTTCGGGCCGGCCCAGGGCGATGTTGTCCGCCACGGAGCCGCTGAACAGGAAGGCCTCCTGGGTGACCATGACGACGTTCCGGCGCAGGTCCTCGGTGCTGAGCTGGCGCAGGTCCACGCCGTCGAGGGTCAGGGACCCGGCGGAGACGTCGTAGAAGCGGGCAATCAGCTTCGCGAGCGTGGATTTGCCGGCGCCGGTCTGCCCGACGAGCGCGACCGTCTGCCCGGCGGGGATGTGCAGGTCCAGCCTCGGGATGACCACCGGGCCGTCGCCGTAGCGGAATTCGACGCCGTTGAAGTCGATGCTGCCCCGCGCGTCGTGCAGGGCCGCGGGTGTTTTCGGCGGCCGCACGGTGGGGACCTCCTCGAGCAGGCCCGAGACCTTTTCCAGGGCCGCCTGGGCGCTTTGGAAGGAGTTGTAGAACATGGCCATCTGGTCCACCGGCTGGAAGAAGCGCTTGGCGGACAGGATCAGGGCCAGGAGCACGCCGACCTCCAGGTCGCCGCTGAGGACCCGGAAGCCGCCGGTGAGCAGCACGAGGGCCACGCACACGTTCCCGATCAGTACCAGCCCCGGCTGGAAGATGCCGTTGAGGTTGATGGAGCGGACGGTCGCGCGGCGGTAGTCCTCCGACAGTTCGGAGTAGCCCGCGGCATTCTCGCGTTCCTTCCGGAAGGCCTTCACGGCGCGGATCCCGGTCATGGTCTCCACGAAGTGCACGATCAGCCGGGCCGAGACCACCCGGGATTCGCGGAAGGCGATCTGGGAGTGCTTCTGGTACCAGCGGGCCAGGAAATACATCGGCACGCCGGCGGCCAGCACCAGCACGCCGCTGCGCCAGTCCAGGGCGAACACCGTCACGGCGGTAAACGCCATGAACAGCATTCCCGAGGCCAGCGAGCTCACGCCGGAATCCAGGAGTTCGCGCAGGGCCTCCAGGTCCGAGGTCTGCCGGGCGATGATGCGCCCCGAGGTGTATTTCTCGTGGAATTCCAGGCTCAGCCGCTGCGTGTGGCGGAAGACCCGGACGCGGAGGTCCAGCAGCATCGCCTGGCTGAGCCGCGCCGTCGAGGTCACGTACAGGGCGGTCAGGCCGGCCGCCACGACGGCCGCGGCAAGGTAGGCGGCGCCGGTCAGCACCAGGGGAAGGTTGTCGCCGGCGCGCACGGCGGGCAGGGCGTGGTCGATGCCGAAGGCGATCAGGGCCGGCCCGGCCACGCGGGCGGCCTGGGACAGCACGACGGCGCCGATCGTCAGCCAGAACCGGGCCCGGACGGGGCGGATCAGGGAGCCCAGGAGGGTCAGGGAGCGCCGCCGGACGGCCTTGCTTTCGTTCCTGCTGAGGTGCGCGTTGTCCTCATTGGCGGTGCCGAACGTTGCGCTGCTCATCGGGAAATCTCCTCGGACTGGTCCTCGAGGGCGGACAATTCTGAATCCAGGTCCCGCGGTTCCGGGTCCAGGCTGGCGATCACGTAGCGGTAATGGC
>NZ_CAKKMM010000477.1:0-3485 GCF_918698205.1 Microbacterium sp. Bi128
CGCGTAGGACACGGCGGAGAGCAGGGCGGCGAAGCCGGCGATGGCGAAGGAGATCCAGATGGCCGGGCCGGCGAGCGGCACCGACTGGCCCAGGATGACCAGGATGCCGGTGCCCAGGGTGGCGCCGACGCTGATCATGGTCAGCTGCAGGACACCGAAGCTGCGGACCAGCCGCGTGCCGCCGTGTCCGGTCTCGGCCTCGCGGACCAGCTGTCCGATCGGCTTGCGGCGCAGGAGCTGGGCGGTGAGCCCGGGACGGCCGGCTTCCGCCGGCGGGCGTTCGCTGATCAGAGTTGGCACAGTCATCGTTGACGTCCTTATCTTCAGTAGTGGTCGGTTTCCCGAACCAACCCTAGGCGTGTGAGCCACCTCTCAAGGTTGTGCAAAATGACCTGTAGTCTTCACTCATGAGACTTAATGCACTCGGACTCCGCCAGCCGGGCGGCCGGCACGGGGGCCGCTGCCGTGGCTGCTGAGGACCCGGAGCGGCTCGGCTTCGTCACGCTGGCGCAGTTCCTGGGCCAGTTGCCGGCATTGGCCGTCGTGCACGACGGCGGCAACGGCCAGGAGCGCTTGCGCTGGGTGGAGCCCAGCGAACTGGAAGATCCCACCCCCTACCTGCTCGACGGCGAGTTCCTGCTCACGGCCGGCCTGCCGTTCGTGGGCGGGGGCGGCAGCGAGGAGGCGGTGGACGCTTACGTGCGGCGCCTGGTCCAGGCCCGCGTGGGCGCCCTGGGCTTTGGCCTGGAACCGTACTTCGACGCCGTGCCCGATGCCGTGGTGCGGGCCTGCCGGCAGCACAACCTGACCTTGGTCGCCATCCCGGAGAGCCTCCCGTTCGCCGCGCTGGGACTGGAATTCTCCCGGCTCCTGGAGTCGGACAACGCCAAGACCTTCCGCCAGCTGGCCGACACCAGCCGGCAGCTCATGCGCGCGGTCTTGTCCGCGCGCCCCGAGCACGAACTCCTCGCGGCCCTGGTCCAGCGCGTCCCGGTTTGGGCCGTGCTGGTCGGCGCCGACGGGCGGGTGCGCGCCCGCGGTTCGGTCCCCTCCCCCGGCCCGCACACCGCCGGCGCCGCCGCCGGCGCCGTGCCGGGAGTTGACTCAGCCGACCTGCAGCCACTGCTGGCCAGGCTGCTCGCCGGCAGTGGTCCGCGGGTCGAGATGGATTCGTTCGACGCCGCGGGCTCGGCCCTCGTCTTCGGGTATCCGCTGCGCAGCACCCGGGACGCCAACCTCGGCGCGCTCATCCTCGGCACGGACGCCCCGCTGACCCCGGCCCAGAACAGCGTTGTCTCCACCGCGGTCGGGCTGCTGGAACTGCTGGTCCGCCAGCGCATCAGCGGCTCCCTGGCCCCGAGCCAGCTGGCCACGGCGCTGCTGCTCCACCCGGAGAGCGTGGCCTCAGGATCCGCACGCCATGTCAACGGGTTCAAGGACCTGCTGGCCCAAAGCATCTCCTCCACCCGGTCCGGCCAGCTGCGGGTCGTGCAGGGTCTCCGGATTGACGCCGCCCCGGACAGCTCCCGGACCCCGGGCGGACCGGGCGAGGCTCCGGTGCGGGCGCTGCTGGAGTGGCGGCGGCTGTTCGACACAAAACTCGTGGAGCTCACCGAGTACGGCTTTGCCGCCATTACCCGGTTAAAGGTCGACGACGCCCTGCTCGCCGAAGTGGAGCGGCTCGGCTGGCGCCTGGTGATCGGCAGCGGCACCGATTTCGCGAACCTGCCGGAGGCTAACCGGCAGGCCGCTTCACTGCGCAACCGCGTTCTCACGAGCCGCCGGAGCGTCCGGGCGGATGACGTGACGTGGTCGGTGGCCGGCCTGCTGGGACCGGCTGCCGGCACCCTGCTGGCCGGCCATCTGCTGGCGCCCCTGCTCGCCCTCGAGCCGGAGCGCCGCGACAGCCTGCTCGGCATCCTGCGGGCCTGGCTGGGCGAAAACGGAAGCTGGGACGCCACGGCAAAGGCCACGGGACTGCATCGAAACAGCGTCCGCCGGCAGATCGGCATCATCGCTGAGCTGCTGGGCCTTGACCTCAACCAGGCCCAGGCGCGCGCGGAACTCTGGATCGCCCTGCAGTACCAGGCCGAGCCTGAGCCGCCCGCCCCGGCCACCGCAGGTCAGGCGTCCGGCGCACCGGCCAGCGCAGGTCAGTCGTCGGCTGCCGGTCAGACTCCCCAGGAGCGGTAGACCTCCGGGCGGCGGTCGCGCAGGTAGTCCACGGCGCCCTCGATCCCGTCTGCCGCGGCGCGGCCGGTCTCACCCAGCTCGGCAAACAACAGTTCCGGCCCGGCACCGGCCGCGGCCAGAACCGAGCCGTCCGGGCCCGCGACCATGCTGCCGCCGCGGAAGTCGCCGTCATCCTCCGAACCGGTGTGATTGGCGTAGGCGACCGTCAGCTGGTTCTCCAGGGCGCGGGCCCGGATCAGCACCTGCGGCACGGCGTCGAATCCGCCGGCGAGTGCCGTCGGCACCAGCAGCAGGTCCGCGCCGCGCAGGGCGGCCGCCCGCGCCGACTCGGGAAACTCGATGTCGTAGCAGATGACCAGCGCCGTTTTGTGCCCGTGGAAATCCACGACGCCGGGGGCAGCCGCGGCGGGCGTGAACGCCGCCCGCTCGTCCGGGCCGAACAGGTGCACCTTGTCGTAACTGAGCAGCTCCTCGCCCGCCTCGTCGACCAGGGTGGCGGAAATGTGCCACCCGCCGGCCGGCGTCACCGTGGGCAGGCTGTAGACCAGAGCGATGTCGTTGCGCCGCGCGATGCCGGCCAGGGCTTCCCGGAGCGCGGGCAACCTGCCGGGATCGAACGCCTCCCGCAGCCGCCGCGGCGCGTAGCCCACGGGGAAGAGTTCCGGGGTCACCAGCAGCTGCGCGCCCGCGGCGGACGCATTGCGCGCCGCGGCCTCCACCGCGGCGCAGTTCGCCTCGATGTCCAGCACGGCGGAGTTCGCCTGCATCAGGGCCAGCAGCACCATTACCACCTCACGTTTCCGGACGCCTCCGCGGGTCGCGGCGGGTTCTCCCGACCAGAGTATCCGTGGCCCGGAACGCTGGGTGTGGTGCAATTCCACCCGGCCAGCGTGCCGGCGGGGCAGAACGTCCTTGCCGCGGAGACGGCGGGTGCTGAACGCCCTCTCCCCGGCATTCGACCGGCGCGGCCGTTATCGTTGCGTTAACTTCTTGACTACAAGGCGCGAATGCGTCACGCTTCATAGCATGCCCTCACCAACGCGCTCAACGAGGAGCCGAACCAAGAACCCCGGATCGCAGTCCGCCCTCCGGCATTTGAACCAGCAGCGGATCATCGAATGCCTCCTCGCAGGCCCATCCACGCAGGCGGAACTGGCCCGCCAGACCGGGCTTTCGACAGCCACGGTCTCGAACATCGTCAAAATCATGCAGGACGCCGGGCTGGCCTCGACTGAACCGATCACCAGTTCCGGGCGGCGCGCCCTGAACGTCCGGCTCAACAGCAACGGGGC
>NZ_CAKKMM010000478.1:0-3485 GCF_918698205.1 Microbacterium sp. Bi128
GATGATCTTTTCGCCCTTGTCGCCCCAGGCGGCCAGCTTCTTGGCGAACTCGACGCCGGAGGCGTCGCCGATCAGGAGCTGCTTCGGGTCGTAGCCGCCGTCGGCTGCCTTGCCGAAGACCTGCGAGCCCATGGAAGCCTGCAGCGGGTAGAGGTGGTACGGATCGCCCTGCTTCGGGTCCATGCCCACGAGGAACGGGAACTTCGCCTTGCCGTCGGCCACGGCCTTCTTGCCGTTGGCGACGACCTCGTCCAGGGTCTTGGCGCTCTGGGCAACGAGGTCCGTGTTGCGGAGCAGGGCGATGTTCTCGATCGCATACGGGACGCCGTAGACGGAGCCGTTGTAGGTCATGGCCTTGATGGAGGAGTCCTGGAACTCGGACTTCTTGTCCCCGAGCTCCACCGGAGCGATCACGCCGTTCTGGACGAACTTGCCGACCCAGTCGTGCGGGCCAACGATCAGGTCCGGGCCCTTGCCGGTCGGGACCTGGGTGATGAAGTCGTCGCGGACAGCGGCGAAGTCCTTGACGACGAGCTTGACTGCGATGCCGGTATCGGTCTGGAACTTGGCCGTGATGTCCTTCAGCGCGGGCGCGCGCTCGGCATCGACCCACATGGTGATCGTGCTGGCGCCGGAGGCCTTCAGGTCAGGCTTGGCCGTCGCGGTCGCCGGTGCGGTGGCTGCGGCGCCGCCGCACGCGCTGAGGGCCAGCGCGGCCACTACGGAAATGGCGCCCGCGGTGAATACGCGGCGGCTGGTTCCGTTCGTGAGGGTGTTCTGCACCTTCATTGGTGTCCCTTTCATAAATCCCTGCATCCACGCGTAAGGCCCTGGAAGTCCGTTCCAGAGCCCCGTGGCATCGTCGGTGATGTGGCTCACAACTGCAAGCGCTTCCAAAGTACACGCTAGGTACCACTTTGAAAAGTCACCGCACCAGCCCGGGGCGAGGGGCTCCGCTGGCTGGCCGGACGCCGGGCCGGGGACAGTCCAACGACTGGCCGAAACTGCCCGATTCGAATGTGACTGGAAGCGTTTTCATTTTCCCGGTGTGGGACTTACGATTACCGTCATGTCCGTTGATTCAGTTCTCCTCTCCCCCGCCGCGCAGGCCGGCCCCCTGACGGGCCCGCTGACCCCGGTGCACGCCGCAGACCACATCCCGGGATGGTGGCGGTCCGCCGTCATCTACCAGGTCTACCCTCGCTCGTTCCGGGACCTGAACGGCGACGGCATCGGCGACCTCGCCGGAATCACCGCCGAGCTTCCCCGGCTCGCCGACTGGGTGCGCCCGGACGAAATGCACCAGGCCTTCAACTTCCCCTACCTCCACGCGGGCCTGGACGTGCATCGCATGCGCCACGTCATCACCGAGTCACTGACGTCGCTGGACGCCGTCGCCGCCCCCAGCACGTGGGTGCTCTCCAACCACGACGTCGTCCGCCACGCCACCCGCTTCGGATACAACGGGCAGGCGCCGCGCGACGGTGACGGAATCGGCACCTGGGATCCGCAGCCGGACGAGGACCGCGGACGGTCCCGCGCGGCAGCGGCGTCCCTGTTCATGCTCGGGCTGCCCGGCGGGGCTTACCTCTACCAGGGCGAAGAACTCGGCCTTCCGGACGGGATCGACATCCCGGACACCCGGCGCCAGGACCCCACTTTTGCCCGCACCGGCGGCGCACGGCTGGGCCGCGACGGCTGCCGCGTCCCGCTGCCCTGGCGGGCCGGAGAACTCCACGCAGGATTTGGCGACGGGCAGGACCCGTGGCTGCCGCAGCCGGAAAGCTTCGCCCGGCTGGCGCGGGATGTGCAGGCCGCTTCACCGTCGTCGCACCTAAGCCTCTACAAGCGCATGCTGGAGCTCCGCCGCCGGCTGGACCTGGGCCGCGGCTCACTGTCCTGGTACGAGGACCTGTGCACGGACACGAGCCTTGCCTTCCTCAACGGCTCCACGCTGGTGCTGCTGAATGTGGGGTCCGAGCCCTTGGAACTGCCCGCCGGGCGGGTGCTGCTGCGCAGCTCAACGTCACCGGAGGCCGGCTACGACGTTGGGGGCATGGACAGCGCCGGCGATCCGTTAAGCTCAGGTGAAACTGTTTGGCTGGAAATCTACATCGAGGACACGGAGGGCTAGGCATGCCCGGCATCAAGGACGTCGCGGAACGGGCCGGCCTCTCCATCGCCACCGTTTCGCGCGCCTTGAGCGGCAAAGGCAACGTTTCCCCGCGAAGCCGGGAACGCGCCCAGACCGCCGCCGCTGAGCTTGGCTTCGTCCTGTCCTACCAAGCTTCCAGCCTGGCCTCCGGGCGCAATCACAATGTCGGCCTTGTTGTCCCCTCGGTCCACCGGTGGTTTTTTTCCTCGGTGGTCGAAGGTGTCTCTGCCACCCTGCTGGACGCCGGCTACGACCTCACGATGAGTGACCGACGGACCTACACCCGGTACAAGGTCTTCAAGGGCCATTTCGATTTTGCCACTTCCCAGGGGCTGGAGATCGAAAGCGTGGAAACCCTGGCCCGAGGCGCGTCGGACCACCTTCCCATCCTGATCACGGCCGAATACGGCCAGGAGGCGCCCCCCAACGGTTCAGGACCCGCGGAGCCTTAGCGGCCGGTCCTGCCGGATCGGTGCTGACCGCCGGCGCTGCCGCTAGGAGCGGTGACGCGCGCTAGGACCCGGCGTTAAATACGTCTCCGCCGAAACTGTCCAGTCCCGGCGCCCCGGCGTACCCGAGGCGCGGGAGCGAGAAGGCGTCTTCGATGCTGGCCAGGAGGCTGAAGTGGTTGTAGGGCCGGTCCGACGTCGTGCCGCCCTTGGTGAGCGGCGAGAGGACCAGCGCACCAATCCTGCCGCCGGCCGTCCCTCCGGGCAGCAGCCCTGAGGGCCCAACTGTCTTGCCCTCGGACTCGTCGAAGGTGATCACCAGCATCCCGTCCTGCCGGAAGGCCGGGGAATCCAGGATGGCCGGAACCTGCTGGCTCAGCCAAGTGTCGGCGGCGGCCAGTCCGCCTGCGCTGCCGTCGACGCAGGGGTTGTCGTGGCCGTCATTGCAAAGATTGGGCGAAATGTAGGACAGGTTCGGGGTGGTGGCTACGGACCGGAGGTCGCCGCGGAGTTCGCTGAAGTCCACCACGTTGCTCTGGCAGTCCGGTGACGAGGTGATGGCCTGGAAATACACGAACGGGTTGTGCCGCGTTGCGTACTGGTCACCCACCTTGGCGCCCTGGCTGGTGTCCTGCCCGCCGAGTTCGGGATGACGGCACGGCGTGCCCATGTCTTCCATGTAACCCTTCCAGGTCTTGCCTGCGGCACTGAGCTGCCCGGCGACCGTGGGGACCGAGGCCGGATAGACGCAGCCGGCGCCCTCCGCCAGGCCGAGCGCGCCCGTCCCCGTCAGCTCAAACGCGGCGTAGGTGGGGCAGTCCTCCCTCGTCATGGCATTGGACGGCTGGCCGGAGATCTGGGCCAGGTAGTTCGGGTTCGAA
>NZ_CAKKMM010000479.1:0-3479 GCF_918698205.1 Microbacterium sp. Bi128
GGGAGGATCGGGGGATGCCGATGGGGTAGGGCGGAATAAAACCTCGCGGGAGGCGTTCTCCCATGTATATTCAGATGCATACAAAAAGGAGGGGCATCGTGAACGAGACGAACAACTGGCCCGGGATGCAGTTCGGTGTCATGACGGTGAGCGACATCACCCAGGACCCGACCACCGGCAAGACCCCGAGCGAAGCCCAGCGCATCCAGGACACGCTCACGATCGCCAAGCACACCGAAGAGGTCGGGCTCGACGTCTTCGCGCTCGGTGAGCACCACAACCCGCCGTTCTGGTCCTCGTCGCCCACGACGACGCTGGCGTACATCGCCGCGCAGACCGAGCGCCTCATCCTCACGACCTCCACGACCCTCATCACCACGAACGACCCGGTGAAGATCGCCGAAGACTTCGCGATGCTGCAGCACGTCTCGGGCGGTCGCACCGACCTCATGCTCGGCCGCGGCAACACCGGCCCCGTCTACCCCTGGTTCGGCAAGGACATCCGTCAGGGCCTGCCGCTGACCATCGAGAACTACGACCTGCTGCACAAGCTGTGGCGCGAGGACGTCGTGGACTGGGAGGGCAAGTTCCGCACGCCCCTGCAGGGCTTCACCTCGACCCCTCGTCCGCTGGACGGCGTTCCCCCGTTCGTGTGGCACGGTTCGATCCGCACCCCCGAGATCGCCGAGCAGGCCGCGTTCTACGGCAACGGCTTCTTCGCCAACAACATCTTCTGGCCCAAGGAGCACTACCAGCGCCTCATCACGCTGTACCGCGAGCGCTACGCCCACTACGGTCACGGCACTCCCCAGCAGGCGATCGTCGGCCTCGGCGGCCAGGTGTTCATGCGCGCGAACTCGCAGGACGCGGTGCGGGAGTTCCGCCCCTACTTCGACAACGCGCCCGTGTACGGCCACGGCCCGAGCCTCGAGGACTTCAGCGAGATGACGCCGCTGACCGTCGGCTCGCCGCAGCAGATCATCGACCGCTACGCCGCGATGCGCGAGACGTTCGGCGACTACCAGCGCCAGCTCTTCCTCATCGACCACGCGGGTCTTCCCACCAAGACCGTGCTCGAGCAGCTCGACATCCTCGGCGGCGAAGTCGTCCCGGCACTGCGCAAGGAGTTCCAGAAGAACCGCCCGGCCGAGGTTCCCGACGCGCCCACGCACGCCAACCTCGTCGAGAAGATCTACGCCGGTGCGGCTCCCCGCCAGGCCGTCCCCGGCGCCAACCGCGGCGACAATCTCACCGCAGGCAGCCCCTACCAGGACGCCCCCGCGAAGGCCGGCAGCGCCTTCGGTGCCGCCGCGACCCGAGTGGGAGCCTGACATGACCGCCCGCCGTATCGCGGTCGTGACCGCGGGGCTGTCCACGCCGTCGTCGACGCGCATGCTCGGCGACCGTCTCGCCCACGCCGCGCTCGCCGAACTGCGCGAGCGCGGGATCGACGCCACCGCCGACGTGTTCGAGCTGCGCGACTACGCGCACGACCTGACCGACAACCTGCTGACGGGGTTCGCTCCGCCCGCGCTCGAGCAGATGATCAACACCGTGGTCTCGGCCGACGGCATCATCGCGGTGACGCCGATCTTCTCCACGAGCTACTCGGGGCTGTTCAAGTCGTTCATCGACGTGCTCGACCCGCAGGCGCTGACGGGGACCCCGGTCCTCCTCGGCGCCAACGCCGGCACGGCCCGCCACTCGCTCGCGATCGACTACGCCATCCGGCCGCTGTTCACCTACCTGCACGCCAACCCCGTGCCGACCGGCGTGTTCGCGGCATCCAGTGACTGGGGCGCGACCGCCGACGAGGTCGCCCCGTTGGGTGCGCGCGTCGACCGCGGCGCGCGGGAGTTCGCCGATGCGATCGCCGTCCGGGAGCCCGTGCGCGACGCCGATCCCTTCGACCCCGCCTCGTACCTCGGTGCCGGGAAGTCGTTCGGACACCTCCTCGGGGGTCTCTCCGGCGAGTGATCTCCTACGAAGCCCCGTCGCCCGTCCGTGGCGGCGGGGCTTCGTGCTGCCGGGCGCGCCCTCGCGCAACCTCAGCCGCTCGGGGGAGCGCCGGGCGGAGGTCGTGCCGATCACCGACGTCGCACGGGGCCCCTAGGGTGAGGGGCATGGATGCCGAGCAGTGGGACGAGCGGTACCGCGCCTCCGCCGGAGGGGTGTGGGCCAGCGAGCCCCCCGCGACGGTCCGCGAGATCGCTGAGGCGCTGCGCGCCGGCACAGCGATCGACGTCGCCACCGGGGACGGCCGTACCGCGCTGTGGCTCGCCGCGCGAGGGTGGAGCGTCACAGGGGTGGACTTCTCGGCCGAGGCTCTGGCGATCGCCGCGGACCGACCCGGCGGCGACGCCGTGTCGTGGGTGCGCGCCGACGTGCACGCGTGGGAGCCGGCGGCATCCGTCGACCTGGTCGTGTCGTGCTACCTGCACCTGACGGACAGTGCGGCGGCGGTCGCCCGGATCGCCGACTGGGTCGCGGTGGGCGGAACCCTCGTCGTCGTCGGTCACGACGTCGAGAACATCGCCGCCGGGGGCCACGGCCCCTCCGACCCCGCGATCCTCTACACCCCCGAGCTGCTGCGGGGCGCCCTCGACGAGCGGTTCCGCATCGAGCGCGGCGAGCGCGTGGTCCGCGGCACCGCGGATGCCGAGCTGCGCGGCGGTCATTCCCACGCGGCCGTCGACACGGTGCTGCACGCCGTGCGGGTGGCCTGACCCGGGTCAGAGCACGATGTCCGCCGTGCTCCGCAGTTCGCGGACCCCGGCGGGACGGACGCCGGGACGCGCGAGGACGTCGGCGCCGGCGAGGTCTCGGACGTCGACACGCGCCTCGGCCGCGATCTCGCGGATCGGCACCTGGAATGTCCGGAACGCCCCGAGCGGCGGCACGGTCAGCCCCTGTCGCGTGTCGACGAGATCGCTCTGGTCGAGCACGAACCCCGCCGCGGCGAGGCGCTCGCCGGTGCGCCACACCGCGATCTTCCAGAACCGCAACGGAACACGGATGCCGCGATACGGCGGATCGTCGTCACCGAGCACGGGCGCGGTGAACACCGCGATCCGCTGGTCGGTGCTCTCGGCGTAGGCGAGGACGTGATCCTCCAGTCCCAGCCACAGCTCTTTCGACTGGTTGAACCCCGCCGCCTGCGGGGCGGCGTTGGGGTAGAAGAACGTCGCGGCGGTGGCATCCCGAGCCTCGGACGCACTGCCCCACCCGGGATCGCGACGCCGCACGAGGTGACCGCGATCGAGGTCGTTGCGGCTGTACACCTCGGGGCCGGCCTGGGTCGTCGCGGGGGCGCGCGGGTCGAGCCGCCACTCGCCCGCGCGCGGCGGGTCCTGTAGGCGCGCGCCGTCGATGACCACTCCGGTGACCGCGGCGAAGCGCCGCACGGGGTCGAGCAGCACCGAGAAACGCGGGTAGTCGAGCCGGATCGTGTCGACGGCGGGCGAGGGGAGGGGCAGGGG
>NZ_CAKKMM010000480.1:0-3473 GCF_918698205.1 Microbacterium sp. Bi128
ACCCTGGCCAATGCCGACGGCCGGGCCATCGTGTCGGCGGCATACGATGTCGACGCCGGCGACCTTACCGCGCCGAACGAGCCGTGCGCGCAGTACCCCGTGGGGCGCACGTTCACTCTTTGCAGCGACGCCGTCGGGCTCTGATGCCGATTTGCTAGACTTGGAGGCCAGGGCCCCTCTTCCGGGCCTCCGGACGACGGTTCAGTACCCGGCACGCGACAAGACTGGCCACAGGAGCTGTCATGTCGTGGCTAATACTCATTCTTTCCGGGGCGCTGGAGGCCGTTTGGGCCGCCGCCCTGCACCGGACCGCCCAGGCCAGGGGCCGCCGCCGGCTGGTCCCGGCCCTCGTCTTCCTCGTTTCCGTCCTCGCCAGCACCGGCGGGCTCGCCGTCGCCATGCAGTCCATCCCTACCGGAACGGCCTACGCCGTGTGGGTGGGGGTCGGCGTCGTCCTGACGTCCGGCTACGCGATAGCCGCCAAAGTTGAGCGCTCGACGGCGGCACGGATCCTGCTTCTTGGCGGGATTGCCGCGAGCGTCGCCGGCCTGAAGCTGGTGGCGTGACCATGATGAAACCAGCTGCAATGTCATGGATGATTCTGCTCGCTTCCGCTGTGCTGGAGGCGGTCTGGGCTACGGCACTGGGCCTGTCCGACGGGTTCTCCCGCCCGTTGCCGACCCTCGTGTTCGCCGTGACGGCCAGCCTCAGCATGGTGGGGCTCGGCTTGGCCGTGAAGCGCATTCCGCTCGGCACCGCCTACGCCATCTGGGTGGGGATCGGCGCTGCACTGACGGTCGGCTGGGCGATGGCCACCGGCGTCGAACCGGCCAGTCCGCTCAAGCTGCTGTTCATCGCCGGAATCGTCGGCTGCGCGGCGGGCCTGAAGCTCCTGCCGCCAACGGCGGACTCAGAGGAACCGGCACAAGGCGCTGTCCGGCCGGCCTCCCCTGCGGAAATTCCCCACGTTTAGGGCAGTACGACGGCGTGTCCCCTGCGGCGCGCCGTCGTGCCGTCCGCGCAACGGTCAAAGGTGGGGAGAATCGTCTGCCCGGCCGATAGCAGGGCCGGAATAGCTGCCGGAATAGCCGCGCGCATCCTGGGGTTCTTGGCAGGGACGGAAGTCCTACGGAACTATTCAGTGCGCGAATGGAGACCAAGATGACGGCAGCAACAGTCCGGCTCGGCGACGGCCTGATGGTCAGTCCCCTGGGGTTCGGCGGTATGGCCCTGACCCCTGTCTACGGCGAGGTGGACCCGGCCGAGGCCCTGCGGACCCTGCATCACGCGGTGGACGCCGGCGTCAGCTTCATCGACACGGCGGACATTTACGGCGGCGGCAGCAACGAGGAGCTGATCGCGCGGCTGCTCAAGGAACGCCGCGGCGAAGTCCAGCTGGCCACCAAGTTCGGCCTCGTGGGCACACCGTCGGCCGGCTACACGGACATCCGCGGCGACGCCGCCTACGTGCGGCAGGCCGTGGACCGCAGCCTGCAACGGCTGGGCACCGACACCATTGACCTGTACTACCTGCACCGCCGTGACCTCCGCGTTCCGATAGTGGAAACCGTGGAGGCCATGGCGGGGCTGGTACAGGCCGGCAAGGTGCGGCATCTGGGCCTGTCAGAGGTGACGGCCGAGGAGCTGCGCGAGGCCAGCCGCATCCACCCGATCGCCGCGGTCCAGAGCGAATGGTCCATCTGGAGCCGCGACGTGGAACGCAACGTGGTGCCTGCCGCCGCCGAACTCGGGGTGGGATTTGTGCCGTATTCGCCGCTGGGCCGGGGATTCCTCACCGGCACCGTGGACGCCTCGACGCTGGGCAGCAACGACTTCCGCCGCAACATCCCGCGTTTCGCCGCGGACGCTGCCAGCGCCAACAAGGGCGTGGTGGCGGCCGTGCAGGCGGTCGCTGCGGAACTGAGCGTTGCCGGGCAGGCTGCAACTCCTGCCCAGGTGGCGCTGGCCTGGCTGCTTGCGCAGGGCCGCCAGCTGGGACTGCCCGTGGTCCCCATTCCCGGCACCCGCAAGGCGGACCGGATCGACGAAAACCTGGGCGCCCTGGCCCTCGACTTCACCGCAGCGCAACTGAGGACGCTCGAGTCCGCCGCGGACGCCGTCGTCGGTTCCCGCGCCGCGGACCCCAACTGGGTGTCCCAGGGCCGTGAATAGCGGCTCCGTAGACTGATGCCCATGGACTCGCTCATTCACTCTTTACGTGACATCACCATCCGCCGGATTTCGGTCGGCGAGATGGACAACAATGTTTACCTGCTCACGGCCAGGGCCTCCGGCGCGCAGCTCCTGATCGATGCGGCCGATGATCTGGCCGCCATCCAGGGGCTGCTCGCGGAAGCCGCCGCGGATACTTCCGCGACGCCGAAGCTGGCGCTGGTTGCCACCACCCACCAGCACTGGGACCATGTCCGGGCGCTGCCGTCCCTGGTGGAAGCCACCGGTGTGAAAACGGCGGCCGGGACAGAGGATGCCCCGGAGCTGCCGGTGCCGGTGGATGTACTGCTGGATCACGGGGACGTCGGCAACTTCGACGGCTTCGACGTGACGGCTGTACATCTGCGCGGCCACACACCGGGTTCGATCGCCCTTGTGTACCAGGACCCCGAAGGCCCGGCCCACATCTTTTCCGGCGACTCGCTGTTCCCCGGCGGGGTAGGCAACACACAGAAGGATCCGGCGCGCTTTGCCCAGCTGATCACCGATGTGAGCGAGCGGCTGTTCGACGTGTATCCGGATGACACCGTGGTGCACCCGGGACACGGCCAGCGCACCACCCTCGGCGCGGAACGGCCGCACCTGGAAGAGTGGCGCGCACGCGGCTGGTAGCTTCAGCTTTTCGCGGCGTTCTTGGACAACCGCTGCGCTTTCGGACGGCCGCTACGGGGATTCCCGTAGCGGCCGTCCGTTTGTGCAGCGCCAGCTAGTTTGCGTAGCTGAGAACCGGAACCTTAGCGGCCGCGGCGTTCGTTCGAGGCCGGAGCCGACGCGCGGCGGGGGCCCGAGCCGCGGGCCGGACGTCCTTCACCGGAACGGCCGTTGCCGCCGCCGGCGTAGGATCCGCCCGAGGCGCCACCGGTGTTGGAGGACCAGACCGCCGCGCTGCCTCCGGATTTGCTGCCGGCGGACTTGGCGCCGGCAGCTGCACGCTGGCCGGTTGCCGGGCGTCCGCTGCGCTGGCCGCCGGTCGAAGCGCCGGTGCGGGGAGCGCCACCTGTGCGGGGTGCTCCGCTGCGGGGAGCCGAAGCGCCCCGGGCGTCGCTGCGTCCGTCTGCGGCGCGTCCGTCCGAACCGCGGCCGGCTGCGGCACGGCCGCCTGCGGCCGGAACATCGTTGTGGTGCGCATAGGCGGTGGTGCGGCCGCGGCCACGCGCATTCCGGCGTTCGGCGCGCTCGGCATCTGCGCGGTCCTGGTTCTGTTCGGCGACACGGTCTGCGGCGTTGCGGGCAGCAGCTTT
>NZ_CAKKMM010000481.1:0-3466 GCF_918698205.1 Microbacterium sp. Bi128
GTCCCGGGCGGCGCGATCTCGCGCGCAGCCGCGCGGCGCTCCAGCAGCCGGGCGATCTCCCCGGCCTCGGACATCAGGGCGGGATCATGCTCGGCCTCGCTGAGCAGCATGAGGCCGATGCCGGCCAGACCGGAGCCCAGATCGTCGTCGAGGTCGTTCCCCCCTCGCGCGCGAACCCGGTCCCGCACGGCGGCCGCCTCCGCGTGGCGACCCGCGCGCCGCAGCACCCCCACAGCGCCGGCGAGCCCGTCCCACAGCCCCGGTGCGGCGTCGTCCGACGCGGCGAGCGCGCGATCGGTCCACGCCCAGAGGTCGGGCGGGATCGCTGTCCCCGCGGACTGCAATGCCGCGATCACTCCGGCCGAGCCGTGCGCGAGGGAGAACGGCGCCCGGGAGAACTGCAGCGGGTCACCGGGCCAGAGTCGATCGTGGCGGGAAGGATCGGCGTCGGCGACGAGACGTGCACCGACCGCGGCGATGACCCGGTCGAGCGCGCCCTCGGCCCCGTCCCGCAGGTCGACGAGCGCGGCCTCGGAGGCCTCGGCTTCGCCGTGGGCGGTGTCGGGCTCCGGCGCCAGGTGTGCCAGCACATCCGCCGCCCACCGGTCGGGAAGTGCGAACTCGCGTTGCGCGAGCTGGACCAGGTCGACCGCCTTGCGCGAATCCAACGCGAGCAGCGGGGTCAGCGGCACGAACACGAACACCTCGACGCACGCGAGCGCATAGAGGTCGTGCGCGGCACCCCCGCGCCCGTCGGCCGGCGCGAACCCCGGCGCTCCGACGACGGGCGCGGCGTCCGCGGAGAGGGGACGAGCCATCTCGAGATCCAGCAGCACCACGTCGCCGCTTTCACTGACCATGACGTTGCCGGGGTGCAGGTCGCCGTGCGAGTAGCCGGCGTCGTGCAGGTCGGCGACCACCGCCCGCAGACGGGCCAGCACCCGCATCGCCCACTGCGCGTAGGCGGCACGGTTGGCGTCGGTCGCGTCGGCGCGCACCCTCGGGTTGCGCGCGACGACCTCCTTCTGCAGGGCCATGCCGTCGACACGGTCCAAGACCAGGAAGCGGTGGCCGTGGGCTGAGAAGGAGCGACGTGCGCGCGCGAGTCCGCTGCTCGGCGCCGCGCGCAGCACCTCCTCCTCGTCACGCAGGCGCTGCACGGCATCCCGTCCGTCCGGGGTGTGACCGACGAACGGCCGGGCTTCCTTCACCACGACGGGGACGCCCCCGTCGTCGGCCTCGTACACCCCTCCCGCGTTCGAGTGGTGCAACGCCCGCGTCACCGTGGGAAAGCCCGGCGGTGGCGCGGTCTCCCTCAGCCGAGCCACGTGCGGGCCCAGGAACTCCGGCACACTCACCCAGGACGGCGGCGTGAAGGCGGGTTCGCGCACGTCTTCGACGAGCTCGCCCGTGCGGGGGTCGCGGACGGCGGGCACATCGAAGCCGTGGCGGCGGAGCGTCCGCGCGCGGAAGGCCCCGTAGCGGACCGACACCGGGCCCGCACCCCACCGCACGTCGGTCAGCACGTAGGGGCCCGGCATTCCTCCCACGGCGCGGTCCAGCGTGACGACGGCCGCCTGCAGGTCGTCCTCGTCGACGGGGTAGACGGTGATGAACTTCCCGGATGCCGTACGGTCGGCGTCCTTCGCCGACATCCGCCGCAGAGACTCCGGGTGGGGCAGGTGCTTGAACGCCCACCGCCCCTCGAAGCAGGCGGCGGACACTCGCGCGAGCACCTCGCGAGCTCCGTGCTCCGCACTGCTCACGTGCACCTTCCACCCCTGCTCGGGGAGGGTCACCCCGGGAGGCGCCCAGAAAGACCACGTGCCGTCGTCCCGGTGCGTCCACGCCTCCCAGTGGTGGGCGCCCTCGGGGGCGTACGCGGGCTCGTCCGGGGCGGCACGCCGCCGCGGCTCGTCGTAGAAGATCGGGTGAGCCGCGGCGAAGCGCGGGTAGATGGCATCCACGGGTCCTCCTGACGGTGACGGCGCCATTGTTGCGGTGCCGGCGCGCGGCCGCTGAGGATTCCGGCGAGCCCCGCGGCGCCCGCGCGCGGGGCGGCGGGGAACGAGAGGGGACCTACGCGACCTCGCGGAGAAGGACGGGAGGATGAGGGGCAACCGACCCGTGTCGGAGGGATGACATCGCCCCGCCGGGACCCGCTCCCTCCGTACTCGCGCCCCCCGACGACCGCCCGGCGGGCGATCGCGCGAATTCGTCCGATCGGACTAACGCGGGGCGCGATCCAGGCGGTGGCGCACGCCCCAGAGGGCGAGCTGGGTCCGGTCGGAGGTCCCGGTCTTCGCCAGCGCCGACCGGATGTGCGACCGCACCGTGTTGACGGACAGGTGCAGCATCAGGGCGATGTCGTCGTTCCCGGTGAACCCGCGACTCAACGCCGCGACGACCTTCTCCTCCGCCGGGCTCAGGGTCGTCGCCTCCACCCACTCGGCCTGACCCGGACGTCGTTGCGCGAGCTCGCGCAACACCGGTGTCATGACGCGGGAGGAAACGAGGGCCTCTCCGCGCACCGCCGCCCGCACGGCATCCGTGAGTCGCTCGGTGTCGTGCCCTTTGATGAGGTACCCGACGGCACCGGCGTCCAGCGCCGAGAGCACGAAGCGATCGCCCGCATGGGAGGTCATGACGACGATGGCCGGGACCCATTTCACGGCGGCGCCGAGCAGTCGGTACGTCGCCTCCAGGCCGCTCATGCCGGGCATCTGGAGGTCCATGAGCACCACGTCCGGACGCTCGGCCACCCCGATGGCCACGGCATCCGCACCGTTCGCCGCCTCGCCGATGACGCGGATCCCCTCGGCCTGGTCGAGTTGGATCCGCAGCCCTCGACGAACCGTGCGGTTGTCGTCGACGATCAGCACGCGGATCGATCGCGTCCGGGGCATGTCAGATTCGCCCGTCGGCCACGCGGGTGGGCGCGGGCACCCGCATCCGCACGCGCCAGCCGCCGTCGGGGAGCGGACCCGCCGTCAACGCGCCGTCGACGAGGTCGACACGCTCGCGGAGCGCGTCCAGACCCCAACCCAGGCCGAGGCCCGGGGCGGGCGGTGCGGACGTGCGCGGGGGACCGTTCGTCACGGCCAGTGTCAGGCCGCTCTCATCGACGTCGATCGCGACGCCGACGGCCGCGCCGGCTGCGTGCTTGGCCGCGTTCGTCATCGCCTCCTGAACCACGCGGAGTGCCGTGGTCGAGACGACCGCGGGGAGGTCATCGATGTCGCCGGTCACGCTCAGCGTCACGAGCATCCCCCGCTGCTGCCAGAATTCCCCGAGCTCGCGGACCGTGCGCAAGTCGCGCGTGGACTCCGTCGGCACCCCGCCGACGGCCCGCAGGTCGGCGAGCGCGCCGTAGAGGCTCGCGGCGGCGAAGCGCCCCTCGGCCCGGACGTCGTGCACGAGATCCATCACGTCGCCGTCGCGCCCCGAGGCGGTCGCCGAGGCCGCA
>NZ_CAKKMM010000482.1:0-3462 GCF_918698205.1 Microbacterium sp. Bi128
GTCGTCGCGCGTGCGGCCCTCCTTGGCGAGACCCTCGTCGAGGGCCGGGAGCAGCTTCTCGGTGTAGAGCTCGGGATCCTTGCCGCTCGTGGTGATGTAGCCCTCGGCGATGCGGCCGGCGAGCCGCGTGGCCGCAGGGCCCGAGGCGCCGATGTAGATCGGCACCTTCTGCTCGGGGCGGTCGTAGATCGTGGCATCCTTCACCGAGTAGTAGGTGCCCTCGAAGGTGACCCGGTCTTCGGTCCACAGCGTGTCGATGAGGGTGATGGCCTCTTTGAGGCGCTGGAAGCGCTCGGGCGGCTCGGGCCAGTCGAGGCCCAGCGTCACCTCGTTGAGCGCCTCGCCGGTGCCGACGCCGAGGGCGACACGGCCCGGGAACATCACGCCGAGGGTGGCGAACACCTGGGCGATGACGCCCGGGTGGTAGCGGAACGTGGGGGTGAGCACCGACGTCCCGAGCATGACGCGCTGCGTGCGGGCGCCGAGCGCCCCGAGCCAGGGGAGGGCGTTGGGCGCGTGTCCGCCCTCGTGCCGCCACGGCTGCAGGTGATCGGAGAGGAAGACCGAGTCGAAGCCCATCTCCTCGGCGAGCACGCCGAAGTCGAGCAGCTCGTTCGGCCCGAACTGCTCGCTCGAGGCCTTGTATCCGAATCGCAGCGGAACGCTCATGACTCTCCTTCTCCGTGACCCGCGCGAGCGGGGCGATGCGTCAGCCGCGCACGGGGGTGTGCGCGGGTTCGAACTCCGACCCGTCGGTACCGGTCAGTCTCTCGTGGAACGCCTGCACGGTGCCCGGCCACAGCAGCGTCAGCCGCCCCGATCTCTCGTCGACGTACCAGTTGCGGCATCCGCCGGTCATCCAGGGGGTGGATGCCGCGGCCGCGGCGATCTCTTCCGTGTACGCCGCTTCGGCCTCGGGGCGGACGCGCAGTACGCGGTCGGTGCGGCGGTCGCGCTCGGCGAGCGCGCGGACGACGTACGCGGCCTGCTCCTCCATCATGAGCACGGCCGAGTTGTGGCCGAGGCTCGCGTTCGGACCGTTCAGCACGAAGAGGTTGGGGAAGCCCGAGACCACCGTGGAGCCGAACGAGGTCATCCCCGACTCCCAGTGCGCGGCGAGCGTGCCCTCCTCGCCGCGCACGAGGTCGGCGTAGGGCTGCTGCGTCGAGGCGAAACCGGTGGCGAGCACGAGCACGTCGGCTGCGTGCTGTCGGCCGCTCGCGGCGGTGAGCGTCGACCCGTCGACCCGGTCGAGGGCGGTCGGTTCGAGCGTGACCCGGTCGGATGCCACGGCCGGATAGAACGCGTCGGAGAGCAGCACGCGCTTGCAGCCGAAGGCGTAGTCGGGCGTGAGGGCTGCGCGCAGGGCCGGGTCGGCGACCTGGGCGTGCAAATGCGCGAGCGCGGCGTCGCGGGCGGCGGCGGAGGCGGCGGCGTCGCCGGAGCGCGAGGCGAAGCGGGCCTCGCCCTCGGCGTAGAGCTCGGCGCGCAGGCGTGCGAGAGCGCCGGGGCTCTGGGCGAGCCGTTCGCGTTCCTCCGGCGGGATCTCGCCGCCGCCGCGGGGGACGATCCACGCGGGGGTGCGCTGGAAGAGCGTCACGTGCGCCGCGAGCTGGGCGAGCTCGGGCACGAGCTGCACGGCGCTCGCGCCGGTGCCGACGACCGCGACGCGCGTGCCGGTGAGATCGACGTCGTGGTCCCACCGGGCGGAGTGGAACAGCGGCCCCGGGAAGGACTCGAGGCCGTCGATCGCGGGAACATGCGGCTCGGTGAGGCGTCCGCACGCGAGCACGAGAGAGCGGGCCTGGAGCTGTTCGGCGCCGGTGTCGATGCGCCACAGCGAGGTGTCGGCATCCCATTCCGCGCCCGCGAGGGGGGTGCGCAGCCGGATGCGCTCGCCGAGGCCCGCGGCGACGTCGCGCAGGTACTGCTGGATCTCGTGCCCCTCGGCGAACGTGCGGGACCAGCCGGCGTGGGGGTGGGCGGCGTAGCTGTACAGGTGAGCGGGGATGTCGCACGCGACGCCCGGATAGGTGTTGTCGCGCCAGGTGCCGCCGACGTCATCCGCGCGTTCGATGACGACGACGTCGTCGCGACCCGCGCGCCGCAGGGCATCGACCATGCCGAGCCCGGCGAACCCCGCGCCCACCACGACGACGTCGACGACGCTCACGGGCGCGCCTTGCGGATGGGGAACCGCGTGCCCCCGCTGGTGACGACGGACGGCGCCGACGGGTCGACGGGCGTGCGCTCGACCCCGTAGTCGGTCGTGCGCAGGCGGAACGGCCGCATCAGGCTCCGCGCGATCCGTTCGGCCGCCGCGACCGGCAGCTCGAGCCCCTGCTCGATGCCGGTGTCGGGCAGCGCGCGCCCGTCGTAGAGCGTCCCGCCGAGGTCGTCGCCGCCGGCGCGCAGCAGCACGGCGGCGTTCTCGCGTCCGACGCGGGTCCACGGGATCTGCACGTGCGGGATCGCCCCCGACAGCATCAGGCGCGACACCGCGACCATCGCGCGGTGCTCGTCGAGCGGGGAGCGTCCCGTGACCAGCGGCACGTCTCCGCCCGGGAGCGGGATCGGGACGAACTCCGCGAAGCCGCGCGTCTCGTCCTGGATGCCGCGCAGCGTGCGCAGGTGCGCGATGCGCTCCTCGGCCGTCTCGACGTGGCCGTAGAACAACACCGACGTCGAGCGGAATCCGGCGCGATGCGCGGCCGTGATGCCCTCGACCCAGCGGTCGATCTCGAGATCGCCCGGGGCGACGAGCCGGCGCACGCGCTCGCTCAGCACCTTCACGCCCGTGCCCGGCACGGTGTCGACGCCCGCCTCGCGCATCGCGGCGAGGGCGCCGTCGAGCCCGAGCCCGCCGCGGTCGGCGAGATCGCGCACGTCGAGCGGACGGTACGCGTGGACATGGATGCCGGGCGCCCCGCGCTTCACGGCCCGCACGAGGTCGAGGTACGCCGAGGGGTCTTCGCCCGGCGCCAGCGCGCCCTGGACGCAGAGCTCGGTGGCACCGAGGTCGGCGGCATCCTCGGCGATCGCCTCGGCATCCGCGAGGTCGAACTCCCCGGGGCCGGTTCGGCCCGCGCGGCGGAAGCCCGTCGACGTGAGGTTGCGGTTGCGTACGAGGGTGACCGGCTCGCCGACGGTGTAACGGCGCGCGTCGTCGGCGGCGGCGGTCAAGGCGTCGAGCTCGGCGCCGGTGGCGTGCAGGAGTCGCGACCAGTCGGCGTCGTCGAGCGCGAGGGGGGCGGCGGCCGCGCGCTCGGCGAGACGCCGCACGCCCGGGTCGGCGGCTGCGCGCCCGGCGAGGCGCCGCACGCTCGGGTCGGCGGCGGCGGATCGCGCGGAGCCGGCGCTGGTCGCGGCATCCGCGAGCGGAGCGGAGGAGAATCCGGCGGCGGAGGATGCGGCGGGGGTGGGGACTCCTCCCGGGGCCGGATCTCCTCCCGTCGCGGGATC
>NZ_CAKKMM010000483.1:0-3462 GCF_918698205.1 Microbacterium sp. Bi128
TGATGTCCTCGTCCCAGGCCGCCCACTCGGAATTGTGGTCGATTGCCGCCCGGGTGACGCTGACCTCCGTGCCCGTGGGGACAGGTTTCAAGGTGAAAACGTCGCCGCCGTCGACCACCAGGGAGGTGTGGTCGGCGCCTTCGACCACATTGGGGCCGAAGTAGATTTCGTTGATTTCGGCCTCTTGGTCATCGGCCACCCAGCCGTGCCATTGGGCGATCTTGGCGGGTTCGCGCAGCATGGTCCAAACTTGCTGCGCGTCGGAATTGATCACAACGCTCAGATTGTTCGTCATGGGGTGAATCTACAACTCCGGGCCCGCCACGGGTAGGGCCCAACGCTAGACCTCAGGCGCGGACCGATTCGAGCTCGTTGGCGATCCGGCGTTCCAGCTCAACGGTGCCAATTGTTTCGGAGCCGCCGTGCGCGCGCAGGAACAGGAGCGCCTCGAGCCGCAGCAGGCGCCAGTCGCGTTCCGCATCCTGGTTCGCATTGTCGATCGAGCGGAAGATTTCCTTGTCGTACAGGTTGGGCTCGTTGAGCGAGCGCTGGCGCACCTTGGCGTTGATCCTGGCCTTGAACGGGTCCGTTTCCATGGCCTCCGGCGCGCGGAGCAGTTTCTCGTAGATCCCGGCGCGCTGGTCCTGACCCAGCTGGCGGCAGATGTAGCTGGAGAGCGCCAGCGATGACTCCACGGAGGCCCAGCGGTCGGGGTTGCCGTCGAACGGCAGGACGTTGAGCAGGTCCGCGACCGCCATGGCGTTGTCGGGGTCCTTGAGGGTGACGAAGAGCTCGTGCGCGAGGTCGCTGAGATCCTTCAGGCAGCTCCCGGACTTGGTGTTGATGCCCTTGGCGAGTCGTTCACTGAGCAGGAGGACACCGACGGCGCCCGGATGGTCCTCGGCCGCGGCCTCCACGACAGACTCCGGCGTGCCGTCGGGGGCCGGGATGAGTGCCAGGTCCGCTTCGCTGGGTCCGCTCACCGCGGGCGGCGCAACAGGCTGGGGAGGAACGACGACGGCGGCTACCGCCGTATTGTCGGACCCGACAGCGTCGGATTCAGTTGTGCCGGGCCCGGCAGTGTCGGATTCAGTTGTGCCGGGCCCGGCAGTGTCGGATTCAGTTGTGCCAGGCCCGGGTGCGACCGGCTCAGCCTCGTCCGGCGCAGGGGCGCCGCCATCGGAAGGAGTTGGCGTGCCGGTCGCGCCGCCGTCGGACGCCGTTGTGCCGGCCCCGGCGTCGTCCGTGACGCGGACCAGTGACCCCGCCGCGATCCGCAGCACACCGCCACCGCTGAGGGTCGCCAACACCATGGCGGGAGTCCCAAAATCGTCGGTTTCGACATCCACGCGATGGATCTCGGCGGAGCGGTTTCCGTCGGGCAGAATCAGGTGGTCACCGGCCCGCAGAGATCCAGCCTGCTGTTCACTGTAGTTCCGGGAGGCTGGGGGGTGGGTCATCGGGAGTCCTTAAAGTTCTCTTGCGGTCCGCCCAACAGTCTACAAAATCGGCCGCACGAAGTCGGGGACGCAGGGGAGCCCCCGAGAGCCCCGGCCGGCGCCGGGCCCCAGCGAAGCGGCTAGTTGCCGACTCCCGCGAACGCCAGTGCCTGCCGGATCAGGGCCCCCCGGCCGCCGCTGAATTCGAGCTGCACGTCCGTGCCCATGACCTCCTGCGGGGTCATCCAGGTCAGCTCAAGGGCGTCCTGCCGCGGGGAGCATTCGCCGGTCACAGGAATGATGTACGCCAGGGCAACGGCGTGCTGGCGGTCGTCCGTGAAGCCGGTATGGGACGGGGACGGGAAGTACTCGGCCACGGTGAACGGCACCGGGCTGACCGGAAGCTGCGGGAAGGCGAGGGGGCCCAGGTCCTTCTCCATGTGGCGGAGCAGGGCGGCGCGGATGGTCTCGCGGTAGAGAACGCGGCCGGACACCAGGGACCGGACCATGGTGCCGTCCTCGTCGGCCTGCAGGAGGGTGCCGACCTCGTTCACGAACCCGAGGGGGTCCAGCCGGACCGGAACGGCCTCGACGTAGACCATCGGCAGCCTGCCCCGCGCTTCGAACAGGTCGTCGTCGGAGAGCCAGCCGGGATTCGGGTCAGGGGTGCGCACATTCATGGTTAAGTTCTACCCCATCCCTGACCCGCCGGACGTCACGCCCAAGCGACGACGAGCCGGGCCGTCTGCGCCGGGACCGCCAGGTCCACGCCTGTCAGATCCTGAAAGCGGCTGATCCGGTTGAGGATGGTGTTGCGGTGGCAGAAGAGCTGCTGCGCTGTCGCCGTAATGCTCCCTGTTTCCAAGTAATGCTGGACGGTTTCTTTCAGCCGCTCCCGTTCGCCGCCGCGGCACCCGGACAGGCCGGTCTCAAGGTCGGCCAGGAGGTCCAGGCCGACGTCGAGCATTTGCTGCTTGGCCAGCCGGGCCCAGGCGGCCTCCGCTGACAGGGGCCCGGAATCGGAAGACCGCAGCAGGGAGGCGAGGCTTCCGGCCGTGCGGGCGGCCGCGGGCAGCGCCCGCAGCCCGGCGACGCCCGGAACATAACCGCATGGGATGTCGGTCAACGCGGCGGGGACAGAGTGCCGGGCGCCGTCCCGGTATGGCGGGAGCGGCCAGAACGCGTAGGTGTTCCCGCCGAATTCGTGGACGAAGAACCGGCTGCGTGTCTGTTGCCCGGAGCCCAGGCTGGTCGCGGCCGTTCGGAGACTCACTGCGGCGTCGCCACTGGCCGCCACGAGTCCGAAGCGGGCGGTCGAGTCCACGCCGAGGGCGGCGGCGACCTGGCTGACGGTCTCCGCGGTGGGGCTAGCCTGGTTGAAGAGCCGGGCAATGAATTCGCGGCGGATGCTGGACTCCTCCTGGGCCATCCGCACGCGTTCGGTCAGATAGCTCGTGTGGGTTCGCGTGGCGAATTGGTCCACGACGCGCCACACCCTGTCCACACTGGATGCCAGCAGCGCGGCGTCCTCGGCATCGGCGATCTGCAGCAGGCCTTCCCAGATGATGCTGAAGTCCAGCCGGACGGCCGAGATGAGCGCCTCCGGCGGGATGCCGGCCCGGGCGCGTTTGGCGCCCAGATCGGCAGCAAATTCGAGGAGCGACTCCATGGCCGGACCAAGGGGGGACTGCTGCCGGAGTTCCTGTCCGCGCAGCCCGTCCACCAAACGCCTGAATGTTTCGCGCGCAGTCACTTCGAGATCCCCGGAGCCCACCTGTTTTTCGGCATACTCGGGGATGTCACGGACCCTCGCCGTAAATGTTTCGGCCAGCGTGTCCAGCCGCCCGTGGAGCAGCTCCACCAGTTCGGCCCAGCGCAGGGAATCGCCCGGCGAATGAAAATTGTGCATTCACACATTTTAGGCATGGAAATGCGTGATGCAATGCTAGTTTTTTGGACGAAATGTACTGGCAGAATGGGACAAGAGAAATCGGGTGAGCGCAGTCACACCCCGTCGGCCTTA
>NZ_CAKKMM010000484.1:0-3459 GCF_918698205.1 Microbacterium sp. Bi128
CGCAGTGGACCCCGAGCGGCGAAGTGCCCACCGGGCGGTTTCCACACACGCCGGGAGCCCGGATGTTCTGGGCGACTATCTCCGGACGCGTGTTCTCCGGTGCCGGTGCGGGTTCCAGATGGAAATACCCCGCCCGTGACAGTCAGCACCCTCCGGGGTCTGTATCCAACAAAGTATTAGGGGCACACCGTTTTCAACCACAGCACTGCCACCACCGGAGCCTCCGCGGCCCACAATCAACGACCCGCGCTGATGGACATGGATCTGTCCCCGCAGGGACTCGCGGATGCCCCGGCGAACGAAGTCGACCCGGACAGCCTCGTCTACACCGGCAACAGCTAAGGGGCTGCACCCTTGGGGCCCCTCCGGCCGTAACCCCGGGGCGGGCTCACTTCGACGCACTTTCACCGGCCGCAGCCAAAACCGCTGAGGCCCACGTAGGAGAAAACATGAAGATCCCTGACGCGCGCGGACCCATAAGCCGTGGCCTTTTCCGGCTTCTGGCCGACGGGACCGGAGATGATTCCGTAGCCCAGGGCACGCTGCGCGATCTCACCGAGCTCATCAACGGGCAGCTGGCACTCGCCGATGACATCATCGACGACGGCGATGTGCAATTGACCCTGTTCTGCCTCTACGAGCTGCACTACGGCGGCTTGGATGGGGTGGACGACCGCTGGGAATGGAACCCCGGGCTGATCGCACTCCGGCAGCTGCTGGAGGGACCGTTCGAGCTGGAGCTGCGGTCCGTGGCCCGCTCGTCCGCCGGATCACTCCAGCCTGCTCCTGCCGCCGGCCTGGACAGCGACGCGGTGGCGGACATTCTGTTCGGGCTCGCGGGCCAGGACGGTGGACCGGGCATGTCCCGCCATGTGGCGAAGCTGGCCACCCTCGGGCAGCTCCGTGAATTCCTGGTCCACAAATCGATCTATCAGCTCAAGGAAGCCGATCCGCACACCTGGGCGATCCCGAGGCTGACCGGGCGGGCCAAGGCTGCGCTGGTGGAGATACAGGCTGACGAGTACGGCGGAGGCCGCCCGGACCGCATGCACAGCGCACTTTTCGCCCGGACCATGCGAGGGCTGGGGCTGAACGATGTCTACGGCGGCTATGTGGATGCCGTCCCGGCCATCTCTCTCGCCGCCGTCAACATGATGTCCCTTTTCGGCCTGAACCGCAGACTGCGGGGAGCCATCGCAGGGCATCTGTCGATCTATGAGATGACCTCCTCCCGGCCGAATCAGCTGTACGGCAACGGTTTCCGGCGTCTCGGATTCGGGGCCGATGTGACCGCGTACTTCGACGAGCACGTCGAAGCGGACGCCGTCCACGAACAGATCGCGGGCCGGGATCTCGCCGGAGGGCTCGTGGAGGCAGAACCGGATCTCCTTCCGGACGTCCTGTTCGGCGCGACGGCGGTGCTCGCCATCGACGCCCGACTCACCGCGCACATCATGGGGGCGTGGGAGAGCGGCACGTCGTCGCTGAAGCCGCCTGTCCCCGCCGGGGTCTGACCCGGGCACGAACCCAGTCAGGGAGCATCTATGAACCAGAACCCGCAGGAATCGTCCAACGACGCCGCCATTGTTATTTGTCCCGATGGACCGATCCTGGTCCGCGGCGAGTTTGAGATCGTCACCCCGTCCGGGGGAGCAGTGCCGCGGTCGCGCAAAACAGTCGCCCTGTGCCGCTGCGGCGCGTCCGCGATCAAACCCTACTGCGACGGCACCCACAAATTGATCGGGTTCCGAACCGAATTCCCTGCCACCCCGCGGACGAGAGAAGCGACGTGAGGCACCCCGGGAATGGTTGGGGATCTGTGGCACTTATCGCCGGATTCGTGGCCTCCGGTGACCGGAGTACGAACGCTTTGGACACCCGGCGCCTCACTCAAGGCGCCTTCGTCGTGCTCCGCAGTGTGGGCTGGGTGAAGGACGGCTGCGGGGCAACGAACGGGCAAACAGCGGGCGACTTGAAAAAGAAAGCATATTTTTTAGGAAATATTTGACTCAATCTTAGAGTCGTGGCACGCGCGCGGAGAGTTTGTGCAAGCGCTTACATCGACCGGGGTATGAGCCGTTTTGGTGTTTGAAATGTGGTTTTGAATCCTCGCCGGCACTGTCTACGGTGATGAACGTCCAGGAGGTCAGCACCCTCCCGGGCCACCGACGGGGCCCTACCGAGGCCCCGTCCCCTCGACACGATGGCGTCCTCGATGACGCCTGCGGTGTCATCGGGGCTGCCGGAGTTTCGGGGAATGAGGGCATATGCCCGTCTTCCACGAATGGTCTCAACTCCGCGAGAAGAGCAAAAATGCACGAGCACCCCAATACACACCGGAAGCTGCGGTGGCGTTCTGTCGCCGCGGCACTGGCGGCGGCCGTGGCGGCCTCCGTCTTCCTTGCCGTTCCGTCAGCCCAGGCAAACACGCCCTCGGATCCGCCGAGCGGCGGGCAGATGCCGGCTCCGACACCCGGCTTCCCCCTGCCCACGAAGCACACCCAGCAGGCGTTCGATCCGGCCGCGGCCTTCACCTCCAAGTGGACGCGTGCCGATGCCAAGCAGATTATGGCCCAAAGCAGCACAAGCGTAACCCCGGGCCAGAACTCCATGAGCCCGAACGTCACCATGCCGGAAATCCCCCAGGACTTCCCGGCCATGAACGACGACGTCTGGGTTTGGGACACGTGGTCCCTGACCGACGAGAACGCAAACCAGATCAGCTACAAGGGCTGGGACGTGATCTTCTCACTCGTTGCCGACCGCCACGCCGGCTACGGCTTCGACCAGCGGCACTGGAACGCCCGGATCGGCTATTTCTTCCGCAAGACCAACGCCGATCCGGCCAAGGACAAGTGGAACTACGGCGGACACCTGTTCCTGGACAACACCTCCGTCGGCAACACCGAATGGTCCGGTTCAACCCGCCTCATGCAGGGGAACCACGTCAACGTCTTCTACACCGCAACGACGTTCTACGACGTTGCCGAGCGCAACGCCGGCGGCGGCGGAATCGCCCCGGATGCCGTGATCGCCAAGGCACTGGGCAACATCCACGCTGACAAGAACGGCGTGAGCTTCGACGGCTTCGAGCACACCAAACTCCTTGAGCCGGACGGCGTCATGTACCAGAACAAGGCCCAGAACCCAGGGTTCGCCTTCCGGGACCCCTACACGTTCGTAGACCCGGCGCACCCGGGCAAGACCTTCATGGTCTTCGAAGGCAACACCGGCGGCCAGCGGGGCGACTACAAGTGCACGGAGCAGGACCTGGGCTACCAGCCCGGGGACCCCCGCGCCGAATCCGCGAACACCGTCAACGCCACCACCGGTGCATGGTTCCAGACGGCCAACGTGGGCCTGGCCGTGGCGGACAACAAAGACCTGACCAAATGGCACTTCCTGCCGCCGATCCTGTCCGCCAACTGCGTCAACGACCAGACCGAGCGTCCGCAGATC
>NZ_CAKKMM010000485.1:0-3458 GCF_918698205.1 Microbacterium sp. Bi128
GGTCACGCCGGGTGCCTGGAGGTCCAGGGCACGGGTGGTCTCGGCCTTGATCTCGCCGAGGTCATCGATGGGCTGGCCCAGCGGGTCAACCACGCGGCCGAGGAAGGCGTCGCCAACCGGCACGGACAGAACCTGCCCGGTGCGGTGGACTTCCTGGCCTTCTTCGATTCCGGTGAAGTCACCGAGGATGATGACGCCGATCTCGCGGACGTCGAGGTTCTGGGCCAGGCCCAGCGTGCCGTCTTCGAAGCGAAGCAGCTCGTTCGCCATGACCGAGGGAAGGCCCTCAACACGGGCGATGCCGTCACCTGCGGTTGTTACACGGCCGACCTCTACGCGCTCTGCGTTTCCGGGTTCGTAGGACGCCGCGAACTCGTTCAACGCATTACGGACGTCGTCGGCGTTGATGGTCAATTCGGCCATCTGCAGTCCCTGCTCTCCTGTTTTCGTGATCATCGTTGCTCACGATGACCGGGGTTTCTTGTCGTTAGGTTGTGCTTGTCCGGCTAGCCGGCAAGCTGACGCTGGAGCTGGCCCAGGCGGCCGGCGACCGAAGCGTCAACCACTTCGTCACCTACCTGGATCCGGATGCCACCGATCAGTGCCGGGTCAACATTCATGTTGATCTTGAGCTCGCGCCCGTAAAGGGCGTTCAGCCCCGCCTGCAGGCGGCTGATCTGCGTCTCCGTCAGCGGACGGGTGACGTCGACCGTTGCAATCCAGCGCTGCTGGCGCTTGGCGGCAAGCTCGGCGAAACGGCGGACCAGCCTGGTGACCTTAAGCCCGCGCGGAGCCGTGACGGCCTGCCCGATCAGGACTTTCGCGTCCTCGCTCGCACCGGGTACGAGTTTGTCGGCGAGGGACACCTTGGCGGCCGGGCTGGCCTGCGGCTCGGACAGAGCACGCTGGACCTCGTGGCTGGACTCAACGGCCTGGTTGAAGGAGAACAGATCGTTCTCCAGCGATTCCAGTCCGCTGAGCCCGGAGGCAGAGACGGCCGACTTGTTCTCGGCAACAGCGATGACCACCGAAGCGGCAAGAGTCTCGAGTGCATCGCCGATATCCCGTGCCGATGCCCAGCGGGAGCTGGCCAGTCCGGCTGCGATTTCAACAGCGTCAGCGGATACTTTCCCGCCGAAGAGCTGCTTGACCAGCGCCGACTTTTCGTCACCGCTGCGGGACGGGTCAGTCAAAGCACGGCGCAAGCCGGCCGAGCTGTCCACGGTTCCCAGGATTCCGAAGAGTTCCTTTGCCAACTGCAGCGACGCGGTGGGAAGCTTGGCCTCCAGTGCCGCCAGCGCAGCGGCCAGCGATTCGCTCGATACACCTGCCATTACTTAGCTACACCCGCGTTCTGGTTCTCCAGATCTGCCAGGAAGCGGTCCACCACTCGGGCCGACCGTGCATCGTCGCTCAGTGCTTCGCCGACGATGCGGCTCGCCAGCGTCGTGGCCAGCGTGCCGACCTCCGCGCGGAGCGACACAACGGCCGCCTGGCGCTCGGATTCGATCTGCGTGTGGGCCTGCGCGGTGATGCGGGCAGACTCGGCAGCCGCCTTCTCCTTCAGCTCTGCAAGGATCTGGGCGCCTTCGGCGCGTGCTTCCTCGCGGATGCGGTTGGCTTCGGTGCGGGCTTCCGTGAGCTGCGCCTTGTACTCTTCGAGCGCTGCGGAGGCCTCGGCCTGGGCCTTTTCGGCCTTGGCGATACCGCCCTCGATGGCTTCGGCCCGCTCTGCGAAGGTCTTCTCGAACATCGGGACAACGTACTTGACCACGATGAACAAGAGGAGCGCAAAGCCGGCGAAGACGACAAGCATTTCCCAAGGATTGGGAACGAGGGGGTTAGTACCGCCTTCGGTGGCGGCTGAGATGATCGCTTGATTCATATTTCACCCGTCCTTATCTACTCGGTTCTGGATGTTCGGTTGTTCTGTTTACTTAAGAACGAACGCGAAGACCAGGCCAAGGATGGCGAGGGCTTCAGTCAGCGCGAGGCCGAGGAATGCGATCGGCTGCAGGACGCGCTGGGCTTCCGGCTGACGTGCCACACCGTTGATGTAAGCGGCGAACACGAGACCCACACCGATACCACCGCCGATGGCGGAGAGGCCGTAGCCGATGAGGTTGAGGGAGCCGTTGATGGAGCCTTCCATTTTTCTTCCTTTCAAGATGCCACCCATGTGGCAGGTTGTTTGGGTTGCTTCATCCCCGTGAGGGGAAGACTATGTTGTGCCGGCTGGGGTTGTGCCTTCTGGCGTGTGCGCCTGAAGGCCTTCGCCTAGTGGCTGTCGGCGTGCAGCGCGCCTTCGATGTAGATCGCGGTCAACAGCGTGAAGACGTAGGCCTGCAGCACCATGATCAGCGCTTCGAGCATGTACATGGCGATCGCACCGCCAAGGACGAGTACGGACGCGCCCTTGAGGAGGACGTTTTCCTGCATCACGAGGTATTCGATGCCCGCACCGGAGATCATGATGATCAGGTGGCCGGCCAGCATGGTGGCGAACAGACGGAGGCTGTGCGTGACCGGGCGGACCAGGAAGTTGGAGATGATCTCGATCGGTACGACGATCGGGAGAATGTAGAACGGCACACCGGACGGAACCGTGGCCAGCTTGAAGTACTTCAGGCCGCTCTTCCGGATGCCGACGGCGATCCAGGTGACATACACGATCGCGGCGAGCACATAGGCACCGCCAACGTGCGAGAAGGTGGGAAGCTGGATCAGCGGGATTGCACCGTAGATGTTGTTCACGAGGATGAAGAAGAAAAGCGTGAACAGCAGCGGGACATACTTCATGAAGTCCCGGCCGCCGATAATGTCCTTGGCGATGCTGTTGCGGACGAAGCTATAGGCGGCCTCGCCAGCGAACTGCAGCTTGCCGGGAACCAGCTGCTGCTTCCGTGCAGCGATCACAAAGAATGTACCGATAATGACGACCGACAGGATTACCAGCAGCATCTGCTTGGAAAATCCGTCGGCAGCACCCCAGGGGATGATAGCCGGCAGGTGAAGTTCTTCAATTCCAGGAGGCGTGAAGGTTCCTGAATCTTGGGCCGGGAGCGCAAGCGCGATCAACGCGTTTCCTCTCTGCAGTGTCCATCATTGGGCGTTGGGCGGGGACCGGCGACATTGGTGCCCGCCTCTCCCCCTGTGAAATTATTTGGCATTACTGTTCCTCGTCCTGGGACGGGCCACGTGCAGCAGTGCCGTCATCAGCTGAAGTTCTGTTACTGGTGAGGCCGTGCATATGAGAAAGATAGAACCCTCCCGCAGCTCCAAGCAGAGCGCCTGCGAGCACAATCCAGCGGGTTCCCCACAGATTATCCAGTCCCCACCCTATCAAACTCCAGACGATGATTCCGCCAACAATGTAGCTGAAGACGGCGATTCCGGCGTTGTATCCGCCGTCGCTTCCGTCGGTCGATACACCGGGGGCACCGGACGTAGTTTTGGGT
>NZ_CAKKMM010000486.1:0-3448 GCF_918698205.1 Microbacterium sp. Bi128
TCCATGGCGAGCAACTGGGACCGTTTGGACGTGAGCCTGCGCGATTCCGTGCAGGAGAACGTGGAGTTGTACGAGCGGGTCCGGCCTGCCCTGAAGCTGGTCACCCGGGAGGTCCTGCTCACGCTGCGGACCATGCTCAAGGACACCGAAGTCACGCCGTTGTTCGTCACCGGACGCACCAAGACCGTTGAATCCTTCCGCGAGAAGATTTCCCGCATTGAGGAACCGCTGGAGCCGGGCGGGCCACCTGTGCTGAAGTTCCCGGACCCGTTCCGGACCCTGAATGACATGGTGGGAATCCGTGTGATCACGAAGCTACCGGCGGAAAACGCGGTGGTGGCGAATCTGATCAAGCGCCAGCGCCAGCTCTTTGACTGCCGGGGGGACCGGGAAAAGGACATCGGCTCGATCGAGCCCGGCACATACGGCTACTCGAGCCGGCACCTGATCCTGCGGACCATCCAGAACGAGGCCGTCAAGGACTACCAGCTGGCCTTCAACCCGGACGTCCCGCCGAACGGCAGCTACTTCTTCGAGTGCCAGATCCGCACCGTCTTCGCCCACGCCTGGAGCGAGATCGAGCACGACATCCGGTTCAAGGCCGAGGACCCGCGGGCCTGGACCCCGCACTTCGACCGCCAGTTCACCGCGACGGCCGCCATGCTGGAGACCGTGGAGAGCGCGTTCTCGGACCTGCACGAACGCTACGAGGAGGTCCGCGGCTACTGGGACATGGACGGTGAGGGTGCCGCGCAGCTGACGCCCAACCGGATCCGCGACGTCTGGCGGACCCTGCTGCCGCACGTGGACCGGAAGGTCGACGACGACTGGGGCTGGGCCGCGGAGCTCATGGCCGCCCACGGCCTCAACCAGACCATGCAGCTCGCCGGGCTGCTTAGCGCCAACCGGATCACCGAGGTCCGCAAGGCCCTGGACCACCGCTACTCCCCCGGGCCGGACCGGCTGCTCGATGACCTGCTGCTGTGGCAGTACGGCACCGAACACATCGAGCTCACCGCCGAGCCGGCCGACGCCGTCCCGCACCCCCGGCGCGACAGCCTCCTGCGGCGGCTCAAGCAGATCGAACGGTACCGGCTCACCCAGGGCTAGCGCGCCTGCCTCAGCGGATGCCCTCTGCCACCACCGATTCTCCCCACCTTTGAACCAGCGACGCCGGTCCTCACCGGCGGTTCGGCCCGACACGCCGGGTGCGGCGACCAAAGGTGGGGAATTTCAGCGCCAGCGGGGCGGATGTTCGATGGACGCGGACGGCGGGTGCGGCTACGTGTGGGCGTAGGTGAGGCAGTCGGCGTTGTCGACGCCCGGGCCCACGTGAACTTCGGGCGCCTTGCACATCAGATGGTCGTTGTGGGTGCACTCGGAACGCTGGCAGGCGCCGACGTCGGCCAGCACCTTGGGGAGCCCGCCGTGCACACCGATGTCGATGAAGGTTGCGCAGGAGGCATGATCTGCGGCGCCGCCGACGGTAATGGCGGCCGCGTTGCAGTGGGAGTGGTCATTGAAGGAGCAATTGCTCACGCTGCAGTCGGCTACGTGCGTCGTCATTGGATTTCCTCCATGCTCCGGCCACCCGGACGGGCGGCGCCGTAAATCCACGCTAGGCCGCACCAAGGCAAACAAAAAGACCCAAACGTGTGACCTAATACCGGCCCGACCGGTCGCGCCGCCCCGTCAGTTCCCCGCGCCGAGCTTGCCGGCCAGGCGTTCGCGCATCAGGGCGCTGGCCTGGTTCAGGCCCACGACGTCGACGCTCTTGCCGTGCTGCCGGTACTTCTCCGTGATCGCATCCAAAGCGGCGATCGTGGAGGTGTCCCACAGGTGGGAGTCCCGCATGTCGATGACGACGCGTTCGGGGTCCAGTGCGTACTCGAACTGGGTGTAGAGGTCATTCGCGGAGGCGAAGAACAGCTCGCCGTCCACGCGATACGTGGCCCGGCCGCCGTCGTGTTCCGTCACGGTGCGCTCAACGGTGACGAAGTGGGCCACCCGCCTGGCGAACAGGACCATCGCGACGAGTACGCCGACGCCGACGCCGATTGCCAGGTTGTGCGTGGCAACGGTGACCACCACCGTCGCCGCCATGACGGCGGTTTCGCTCTTGGGCAGGGCCTTGAGGGTGGCGGGCCGGATGCTGTGCCAGTCAAAGGTGGCAACTGATACGAAAATCATGACGGCCACGAGCGCGGCCATCGGGATGAGGGACACAATGTCTCCGAGTGCCACCACGAGGATGAGCAGGAAGACGCCGGCCAGAAGGGTGGAGATCCGGGTCCGGGCGCCGGAGGCTTTGACGTTGATCATGGTCTGGCCGATCATTGCGCAACCGCCCATGCCGCCGAAAATGCCGGTGACAATGTTCGCGACGCCCTGCCCCCAGGCCTCGCGGGTCTTGGCTGAACGCGTGTCCGTGATGTCATCCACGAGCTTCGCGGTCATGAGGGATTCGAGCAGGCCCACGAAGGCCATGGCCAGCGCGAACGGGAAGATGACCTGCAACGTTTCGAACGTGTTCGGCACGTTGGGCAGTGACAAAGAGGGCAGCGAGTCCGGCAGTGCACCCTTGTCCCCCACAGTGGGAACGACGACGGCGGCCGTCACCGTGATGAGCGTCAGGGCCACAATGGCCACGAGGGGTGCGGGGACGGCTTTGGTGAGCCTGGGCAGGCCGAAGACGATCAGCAGGCCCAGCGCGGTGAGCGGGTAGACCAGCCAGGGCACTCCGATCAGCTCGGGCACCTGCGACAGAAAGATCAGGATGGCCAGGGCGTTCACAAACCCCACCATGACCGGGCGGGGGATGAACCGCATCAGTTTCGCCACGCCGGAGAGGCCCAGCACGATCTGGAAAATGCCGGCCAGAATCACCGCCGCCACAAGGTAATCCAGTCCGTGGGACTTCACCAGTGGGGCGATCACCAGGGCGACGGCGCCGGTGGCCGCAGAAATCATCGCCGGGCGGCCGCCGACGAAGGCGATGGTCACTGCCATCGTAAAGGACGCGAAGAGCCCGATCCTCGGGTCCACGCCGGCGATGATCGAGAAGGCGATCGCCTCAGGAATCAGAGCCAGTGCCACTACGAGGCCGCCCAAAACCTCGGTCTTGAGCCGTCGCGGGGACGTCAAGGCGCCTCGGACCGATTGCAGTTGCGCGGGCGTGGCGGCCGGGGCCCGCGCGTCGATACTGGTGGCCATCGCTGGCTCCGTTCGTGGTCAAGGAGGCCGAACGGCCTCCAGATGTCAAAGAATGTGCAGAATTCAGGGAAGGTGGGGCGCTGCGTCGCGCCGGGGTGGGGAGTTCGCCTTTTCGGGCTCACCCACGCAATGAACCCTACCCGTCGGACTCCTGCCCGCACGGCGGCATAAAAATCTGACATAATTGTCCGACAGGTGGTCATGAAGTGGCCACCCCGTGGATGCCGGTGGCACC
>NZ_CAKKMM010000487.1:0-3446 GCF_918698205.1 Microbacterium sp. Bi128
GAATCTCTGGAAGAAAGTTTCGCGGTGTGGTGCCGGTGGTGCTGGTGCCGGGCGGGGGCTGCCGGGTCGCGGCGCCCCCGCCGGGCGGTCGGCCAGATCAGCCTGCCGGGCTGGCCGGGCTGTCGGGCTCTTTGGTGGGGCTGGGTTGGTCAGGCGTCTGCGGTGAGGGCCTGGTCGGTGAGGGCGAGTTCTTCTTCGGCGGTGTAGTTGCCGACGCGCTTGCGGCCGACGGCGAAGTAGTAGGCCATGAACAGGGCCACCATGATCACGGCGATGACGAACGCGAGGGGGAAGCTGACCAGGGCTGCGGGGATCAGGATCCCGGCCAGGATCAGGGCGATCCACATCGTGACGCGTCCACCGCGTGCCTTGTAGGGGCGGTGCAGGTCGGGGCGCTTCTTCCGCAGCACCAGGGCTGCGGCCATCATCAGCATGTAGGACACGGCCGCGACGAGCACGGAGAGAGTGACCAGGACCGGGATGGCGTCCGGGAGGATGGTGGCGCCCAGGATGACGAAGACGAAGCCGATGACGCCGGGCACGATCAGCGAGCCGACCGGGGCGTGATGCTTGTTGAGCTTGGACAGTGATGCCGGCAGGTAGCCTGCACGGGACAGGGCGAAGGTCTGGCGTGAGTAGGCGATCACGATCGCGTGGAACGAGGCGACCAGGGCGGCGAGGCTGAAGATCGCGATCACCGGGACGATCCAGGTCTGGGATCCCACGACGTTGGACAGGGCCACGGTCAGCGGGGCCGCTGCGCCGGGGAAGTCGGACCCGCCGACGCCGGCGGCGACGGTGAGGGTGCCGAGGCCGATCACGGCGAGGGTGATGAAGGCCATGATCAGGGCCTTGGGGATGTCCTTGGCCGGGTTCTTGGTCTCTTCGGCAGCCATGGGGAGGCTTTCGATGGCGAAGAAGCACCATGCGGCGAGCGGCAGGGTGGCCCAGAGGCCGCCGATGCCGTTGGGCAGGATGGCTCCGCCCGAGTAGGCGTTCAGGTTATCCAGTGACATCTTCGGCGCACCGATCACCATGAAGACAATGAGGCCGACGACCGCGACGGCGGTGAACACGAATTCGATCTTCATCGAGTTGCCGGCGCCCAGGAGATGGACCACGGTCGAGCCGATGTAGAGGACTGCGGCGCTGACCAGGACCGGCACGTCGGGGAAGAGGACCTGCACGTAGGCGCCGACGGTCAGCGCCACCGCGACCGGGGCAAACACGAATTCCAGAAGGACGCTGACTCCGGCGAGGTAGCCCCAGACCCGGCCCAGTGCTGTGCGGACGTAGGCGTAGGCTCCACCGGCGTGGGGTACTGCTGCGGACAGTTCGCCGATCACGGTTGAGAGGCCGGCGTAGAGCAGGCCCATGATCGCGATTGCGATCAGGTAACCCCAGTAGCCGGTCAGGCCCAGGCCCGCGTTCCAGCCGTAGTAATCACCGGAGATCACGGCGCCGACGCCGATGCCCCAGAGCAGGACGGGCCCTGCAACCTTGTGAAGATTCTTCTTCTTGTGCTCCGCCTGCACTGGCGAAATTGTGGCTTGTGACACTGACCTGCTCCTTTGCGGGTTGTATCCATCATCGGCGCCACGGGAGGTGGGCCGTCTGATGTTTGACGAGGAAGCCGCGGGATTGCTCCGGTGGCTGGGTGCCGGGCTGAAATCAGCGCTCCGGGACCGGGTGTTTCGAAGGGGTGTTACGAACGGCCGCCGCGGGGGCGGCGGGCCTGGCTTTTCTCTGGCGTCATCGGCAGGGAAAGTGTCCGGAAGGGGCTTTCGCGACCTTGTTCATCAAGCATACCAAGTCGTTAGACGTCTGACAAGAGAAGGTTTTTGTTGTTTTCCGGGACGGTTAAGCGTGCAGGCCGGCCGCCGCGCGGGCGGCAGGAACTGCCCTTTTCATGACAGCATCGGCAGAGGCGTCATCGGGTACGGAGATCGCTTCCCGCTGGAGGCGCACGAATTCCTGATAGCGCTCCAGTTCGTCGTCGACGTCTTGCGCAGTCCAGTCCAGGGCCGGGGCCACGGCCCTGGCAACCTCGGATGCGGCTTCTTCGCCGAAATCCTTGGATTCAATGGAAATACGCAGGCGGCGCTCAAGGACGTCCTCCAAATGCAGGGCCCCTTCGTGCGTCACTGCGTACAGCGCTTCAGCCAGAAGGGCGCCGCCGCCGCCGCAGATCTCCAGCCCGAGCACCCTGTTCTCGGCCACAGGCTTCAGGACTTCAGCGGCCATGTTTCCGTATCGACCGACCAGGCGTGCTGCGTGGCTGGACGGCAGTCCGAGGGTTTCGAGCATGTAGGCGCAGACGCTTTCAATCTCGGCGGCAACGAAGTTTTCGCCACCGAGGAGGGGCAGGTCCAGTGTTTGCGAGGGGCGGGCAGTGCTTCGCCCCTGTGTCGCGGCGTCCACAGCGTCCTTTGCCATGACCCTGTAGGTGGTGAGTTTGCCGCCGGCGATCACCGCGATGCCCTCGTGGGGCACGTCAACGACGTGTTCCCTGCTCAGCTGCGCGGTCGAGCCTGCCTTGCCTTTCACGAGCGGGCGGAGTCCGGCGTAGACACCGAGGATATCCTCGTGGACGATCGGGACCTCGAGCACCTTGTTGACGTGATCGAGCAGGTACTGGACGTCCGCGGAGGTGGCGGAGGGATTCGTTTTTCCCAGGTCCCATGGCGTGTCGGTGGTGCCGATGATCCAGTAGTTGCCCCAGGGGATGACGAAAAGGACACTTGCCCCTGCCCGCAGGATCAATCCCATGGTGGACGGGAAGCGATCACGGTCAACGAGGATATGAACCCCCTTGGACATGGTGACTTCGACTGCCGAGTCGACGCCGATCATGGTTTGCGATTCTGCGGTCCACACACCCGTTGCGTTGATGATGGAGCGGGCCCGCACCTCGAACCGCTCACCCGTCTCTTCATCCGAGACGAGTACTGTGTGGTCCGCGCTGCCGGTGCCGGGCATGATCTCCACTGCGCCGGCGCGATTCATCGCATGGACGCCCCGCGACACCGCAGTGCGCACGATCGTTGCGACCAGCCTGGCGTCATCGACCTGGGCATCAAAGTAGCTGATGCCCCCACGGCATGCAGCGCGGTTCAGGCCGGGCAGTTCAGCCCTGACGCGCTTGCGGCTGAGGTGGCGGTGCAGGCCGACGCCCGGGTGGCGGCCGCCGGCATAGCTGAACAGGTCATACAGGGCCATCCCGGCCCCCACATAAAACCGCTCGGCCAGCGGCGCGGTGACGGGGTAGAGGAACGAGACAGGCTTGACGAGGTGGGGTGCGATTGCGCGCAGGAGAAGGCCGCGCTCCACAAGAGCCTCCTTGACCAGCTTGAAGTTGAGCTGCTCAAGGTAGCGGATTCCGCCGTGCACCAGCTTGGAAGACCGGCTGGAGGTGCCGCTGGCCCAGTCGCTCTTCTCGATAATGC
>NZ_CAKKMM010000488.1:0-3440 GCF_918698205.1 Microbacterium sp. Bi128
CCATGCGCAACGACGTGGACCTGACGGATCCGACCGCGAAGCCGAGCGCTTCCCCGAGCGCCAGCGCCACGCCGACGCCCAGCCCCACTGCCCCGGCCTATGACAAGACCCTGCAGCCCGTCACTGTGGCCAACGGCTCGGGTGTTCCGGCCCGGACCCAGGAGATCATGCAGGCCATCAAGGGCGCCGGCTTCACCCAGGTGGGCCAGTTGACTGCTCCGCCCGTCGCCGCGACGGCGGTCTACTACGGTGCGGATTACGCTGACGTGGCCGGGGACGTCGCGGCCCTGCTCGGTGTGGCGCCGGACCGGGTGCTCCCGGCCGCCGGAGTTGCCGGTGTCCAGGTCTACCTGGGCAGTGACTTCGCGAACGGGACGCCGACCGCCGCCGCCGCTGCCCCGCAGCTGCCCAAGGACATCGTCAACCAGACAGCCGGCGACACCGTTTGCCAGCAGGCCAACCCGGCACTGATCACCCGCTGACCCGGCAGCCAGGAAGGCCCCCGTTCAGATTTTCCTGAACGGGGGCCTTCTTTTGTCATGGATGTTGGACGGCGGCCTTTGGAGGCTCTTCCACGTCCTGCTGGGTCGTGGCACACGGCGAGGACCTCAACGGCGCACCCGATAGCGCAGGTGAAGCACCCGGTTGCCCTGAATCACCACGTCGGGATCCTCCAGCAGGTGCTGTGCGTGGACCGACCCGAAGTAGCGCTTGCCGGACCCGAACACGACGGGTACGACGTCCATGCGCACCTCGTCGACCAGGCCCGCGGCAAGCATCTGGCCACCGACATCACCAGCGGCGACCTCGACGATGCGGTCACCCGCAAGCTCTTGCGCCTTGGCCATGGCTGCCTCGACGCCGTCGACGAAGTGAAACGGCGCCTCGGGGTCCCAGCCCTCGGGCTGCGGCCGGTGCGTCACGACGACCACGTGATCGATCCCGCTCGGGGGTTTCCCGTCCCAGCCGTCCGTCAGGTCGAAGACGTGGCGGCCGACGAGGGTCGCCCCGATCTGGTCCCAGTACGGCCGGGTGTAGTCGTCGGAGGCCTGGGACACCTTCACCTCGCCGCTCTCGTCCAACGGGACGTCACCGTTGGACAACCAGTCGAACAGCGGTCCGGGCTGGTCATTCTCGTCCGCGATGAAGCCGTCCACCGACACCGAGCTGTACATGACCACCTTGCCCACGGGGCACTCCTCTGCTTTGGGGTGCCCCCACATTAGCGTGCCGCGAGCTGTCGCTCCAGTAAGAAATCAAGCGGCCGGCAGCGGCGACGAGCTCCTTGAACCGCTGTGCCAGATGAGTGCTGCTGACACCGCGGCTTCCGCAACCGGAAGCACTACCGACTACGCATGCTGCTCATCGGCGGCGGACTGTCCCACCCCCACCTCAGGTAGGAAGAGCGCCTTTGGAGGTGCTGAATCGGCACCGCATCCGTCACAGCAGGCCGGCTCCGTGGCCGTCGGAAGGGTGTCTGCCGCCGTGTGGGGGACCGTGCAGCAGATGTCGCCGCGCCAGGCGTTGATGCCCTCCCGGAGGGCGATCGCGGCGATGACCAGCGCAGCGCCGGCGTCGGCCCACCACCAGCCAAGGGTGCTGTTCAGCACCAAACCCGCGAGCAGGACTGCCGACAAATACGTGCAGAGCAGGGTCTGCTTGGAGTCAGCCACCGCCGTGCGTGATCCGAGCTCCCGGCCGGCCCGGCGCTGGAGCCAGGACAGGACCGGCATGATCACCAGGCTCAGTGCGGCAATCACGATGCCCGGGGTCGAGTGCTGTGCCTCGCCGGCGCCGAGAAGTGACCTGATTGCCTCGGCGGAGACAAAGGCCGCCAGCGCGAAGAATGAGACAGCGATAATCCGTAAGGTGAGGTGTTCACGCCGTTCAGGGTCCTTGGTGGAAAACTGCCACGACAGCGCCAGCGCCGACGCGACCTCAATGATGGAATCCAGGCCAAAGCCGAGGAGCGCCGACGAGTCCGCCGTACCCCCGGCCCACAAAGCCACAACGGCCTCGATGAGGTTATAGCTGATGGTGGCCGCCGCGAACAAGCGGATCCGGCGGCTGAGGACGGCGCGGCGGGCCGGGCCCGGCGACAGTTGGAGGGAAGCCATCACAGCGTGCACGTCCCGTCGGGTGCGCAGCAGGCCGGGTCCACCGCCAGCACGACGCCCAGAAGATCTTTCAGGGCATGGCCGAGGCGCTGATCGGCGAGCTCATAGCGGGTCCTTCGCCCCTCCGGAACGGCAACGACCAGCCCGCATCCCCGCAGGCACGTCAGGTGGTTCGACATGCTCTGCCGGGATACCCCGAGGGAATCCGCCAGCTCCGAGGGATAGGACGGCGCAGCCGTGAGGGCAAGCAGGATTTCTGCCCGTGTCGGGTCTGACACGGCATAACCGAACCGTGCCAGCACCGGGGCATGCGTAAGAGTCTCCATCAACCGAAAGTACAGCTGTCGATGTATTCACGCAAGCGTGTAAGCAAAGCCCTCCCGGCTGGGTCGGTGCCAGTGACCGGGCCCCCGGGTCACCAGATGCTGACGCGCTCCTGCGGTGCCATCCACATGCCGTCCTGGTCCGTGACGCCGAATGCCGCATGGAAGGCGTCGAGGTTCTTGGCGATGGCGTTCGTGCGGAACTCATTTGGGGAGTGCGGATCCGTCGCCAGCCGGCGGATGGCCTCTTCGGTCCGGATGACCTGCCGCCACCCCGCGGCCCAGGACGCGAAGAAACGCTGCACCCCGGTCAGGCCATCGAGCACCGGCGGTTCCTGCCCGTCGAGGCTGATCAGGTAGGCCTTGTAGCCGATGGTGAGCCCGCCCAGGTCGCCGATGTTCTCGCCCAAGGTCAGCTTGCCGTTGACCGTGTGGCCGGGGGCTGCCGTGGGGGAAAGGGCATCGAACTGCGCCACGAGCCGGGCGGCCAGCGCCTCGAACGCGGTGCGGTCATCCTCCGTCCACCAGTTGCGCAGCAGGCCGCTGCCGTCGTACTGCGAGCCCTGGTCATCGAAGCCGTGGCCGATTTCATGGCCGATCACGGCACCGATGCCGCCGTAGTTGACGGCGTCATCGGCGTCGGCAGTGAAGAACGGGGGCTGCAGCATGGCCGCAGGGAACACGATCTCGTTCAGGAGCGGATGGTAGTAGGCGTTGACCGTCTGAGGCGTCATCAGCCACTTCTCGCGGTCCACGGGCTTGCCGACCTCGTCGAGGTGGCGGTCGACGTCGGCGCTGTGCGCGCGCTCCACATTCCCCAGCAGATCGGCGGGGTCGATCTCCACCGCGGAGTAGTCGATCCACTTGTCCGGGAAGCCGATCTTGGCGCGGAAGGAGTCCAGCTTCTTCAGGGCCTCGAGCTTGGTTGCCTCGCCCATCCAGGTCAGCCCGGTGATGGACTCGCGGTACGCCTCGATCAAGTTGGCCACGAGGGGCTGCA
>NZ_CAKKMM010000489.1:0-3437 GCF_918698205.1 Microbacterium sp. Bi128
ACACGTCGAAAATCGCCTCGGGGTGGTTCACCAAGTAGGTGTCCAGCGGGTCGTCGCTGGCCACGAAGGCCGCGATCGCGTCCTGGCCGGCGCGGCCCGCGCGGCCGATCTGCTGGAACAACGACGCGCGGGTGCCCGGCCAGCCTGCGACCAGGACTGCATCGAGACCGGAAATGTCAATGCCCAGCTCCAGCGCGGACGTGCTCGAGACGCCCAACAGTTCACCGGAGCGCAGCGCCTTTTCCAGGGCCCGCCGCTCCTCCGGCAGATAGCCCGAGCGGTACGCGGCCACACGCTGGGGCAGGCTGGGATCCACCTCGTCGAGGAGGCGTTTGGCGATGGAGGAAATCGACTCTGCCCCGCGCCTGGACTTGATGAACGCAATGGTCCTGGTCCGCGAGGACACCAGGTTGGCCAGCAGGTCGGCGGTCTCGGCGACTGCCGTCCGGCGCTCCTTGGCACCGTTTTCGCCCCGGAGTTCGGTCAGTGCCGGCTCCCAAAACGCCACCGTCGTGGACCCGTGGGGCGAGCTGTCTTCGGAAACGGCCCGCACGGGCGCGCCGATCAGCCGGCCGAAGGACTGCCCGGGTTCAGACGCCGTGGCGGACGCCGCGATGAACACCGGTCCGGGATGCGAGCCGCCCGGGCTGTAATAGGCACAGATCCGACGCAGCCGGCGCATGAGGTTTGCCACATGGGAGCCGAAGACGCCGCGGTAGCTGTGGGCTTCGTCCACGATCACGTAGCGGAGGCGCCGGAAGAACCTGGCCCACCAGGCATGGTTCGGGAGAATGCCGAAGTGCAGCATGTCCGGGTTGGCGAGGATGAAGTTCGCGTGGTCCCGGATCCAGCGCCGGGACGCGGGATCGGTGTCGCCGTCGTAGGTTTCGGCCCGGACTGTGGGGAGCTTCAGTGCCCTGATCGCCGCCAACTGGTCGGCGGCGAGCGCCTTGGTCGGGGACAGGTAGAGGGTCACGGCCCCGTCGTCGTGGATTTTCCCGGGATCGGACAGGACCCTGAGCTCGGAACGGTGGATCGCGTCCAGGGCCGGCAGCTGATACGCCAGGGACTTGCCGGACGCGGTGCCGGTGGCGATGACCACGTTCTCTCCGCCGTGGGCCAGTTCGGCGGCCCGGACCTGGTGAAGGTAGGGCTCGTGGATGCCCAGGGAACCGTAGGCTGCCACGAGATCCGGGTGCGACCACTGTGGCCACGGCGCATTGACGGCCTGGCGGGCGGGGATCGTCCGCACATGACGCAGCTGTTCCGGGTCCGGACCTCGGCCCAGCAACGGAATCAGGGACTCATGCGGGTTCACTCACATATTCTTTCATCCGCCCTCAAATCGCCCATGCCCGGCACTCAGCCCGGCACGCAGCCCGGCAGGCGCTGCGGCTTCGCGCGGTGGCTTCGGCGCGGCTGCCCGGCAAACGCGTTGCCCCGGGCGAGCGCCCGCCGGACGGCCGGCGCTCGCGGCGCCTCAGCCCACGGACAGGTCGGCCCCTTCGTCGGACGTCGACAACATCAGGACGTGGCACACCTCGCGCCAGCCGAGGTGCGAATAGAGTTTTTGGCCGTCCAGCGAGGCGAGCAGCAGCCCGGAGTCGACGTCGTGTTCGAACGCCTGGGCTGCCAGGGCCTTCATGATGAAGCTGCCCAGCCCCCGCCGCTGGTAAGCCTCTGACGTCACGATGTTGTCGAAGATGGCGGTATGTCCCACCACAAACACGCGTCCGCTCGCGGCGACGTCCTCGCCGGCGCTGACCACCGCGTGGTGGGCGCCGTCGGTCCGGGACGTCTCGAGCCTGAGGTCGTCATCCGAAAGCCAGGGGTCCTCCGAATCCTGGGTCTCCATGTCCACGATCATCATGGTTTGGGAGGCCGAGGTGACATGCAGCCCATTCCGCTGCCCCAGTATGGTGAATCGGGCCACATCGTTGGTGAGGATGGTGAGGACCCGGGCCGGCGCTTCGGCCGTCTTTGCCGCCAGCGCCTCGAACTCCGCGTCGGACGGATCGTAGGCGAAGTACTCCCATTCGTGGGTGGTGTCACCGCGAAAGGCCGCGGGGAACCTGCCCTCCCTGCGCGTCTCATATCCGCGGCAGCCGGCCCATCCGGCAACCCAGATTTCCAGCAGGTGAGTGGTGTCTTCAACCATGGCGTCAAGACTCATGTGATGAGCGTATTCCAGCAGTGCCACAAGCAACAGGGGCCGGGTCGGGGGAAGCCGCTTGCTTATCCAATTGTGACTGTCGCCCGGCCGCCCGCCCCAGCAAGTACCCTTAAAAGCGTGGCTTTGAACAGGATTGTCCTCTTTTACGGATTCACCCCCCTGCCTGACCCGGACGCCGTCCGGCTCTGGCAGCGCGCCCTGTGCGAAAAACTCGGACTAACCGGCCGCATCATCCTTTCCAAGGACGGCATCAACGCCACGGTCGGCGGAGAACTGAACGCCGTGAAGCAGTACGTCAAAACCACGCGCGAGTACAAGGGCTTCCAGGGCATCGACGTGAAGTGGTCCGATGGCGGCGCGGCGGACTTCCCGCGGCTCAGCGTCAAGGTGCGGGACGAAATCGTTTCCTTCGGCGCCCCGGGCGAACTCAAAGTCGACGCCGGCGGAGTGGTGGGCGGCGGAACCCACCTCAAACCCGAGGAACTCCACGAACTCATTGAAGCCAAGAAACAGCAGGGCGACGAAGTCGTGTTCTTCGACGGCCGGAACGGGTTCGAGGCCCAGATCGGCAAGTTCAAGGACGCCGTCGTTCCCGATGTCGCCACCACCCACGACTTCATCAAGGAACTCGACTCCGGCAAATACGACGCCCTCAAGGACAAGCCGGTTGTCACCTACTGCACCGGCGGCATCCGCTGCGAGGTGCTGTCGAGCCTCATGGTGAACCGCGGGTTCAAGGAGGTCTACCAGCTCGACGGCGGCATTGTCCGCTACGGCGAGGCCTTCAAGGACCAGGGCCTGTGGGAGGGCTCACTGTATGTGTTCGACAAGCGCATGCACGTCGAGTTCAGCGGGGACGCCAAGACGATCGGCGAGTGCGTCCGCTGCTCGGCACCCACGAGCAAGTTCGAAAACTGCTCGAATCCGTCCTGCCGGACCCTGACGCTCTATTGCGCCGGGTGCGCCGCGAGCCCCGACACCCTGCGGTGCCCCGAGGGCTGCGCCGCCTGAGGCGCGAGCCGGACATTTGGCCGGCCGGGAACCCTCAGATGCGGCTCACCCGGTACGCGAAGTTTGCCGGTGCGTTCGCATCCACTTTGATGGAGAGCGACGCATCTGCGGCCAGTTGCACCACGTTCACCCTGGACGTCCCGCACCGGAGGCTCAGGTCCACGAGTTCGTTCTCACCGTTCTCGATGGAAAAGGACACGCGGCGGGTGCTCCGGCAGGCCAGGGTCAGGGCGTAAGTACCCTTGGGCAGCTG
>NZ_CAKKMM010000490.1:0-3436 GCF_918698205.1 Microbacterium sp. Bi128
GGCCTCGACTGGGGCGCGCTGGGGCCAGTTGATCGGCCAGGCACACTAAACAGCATTACTCGTTGAAAGAGGAGCGGTCCATGACCGGAATAATCGTTGTCGGCGTCGACGGCAGTGAAACTGCCCTGCGGGCGGCGCACACCGCGCGCGACCTCGCAGTTTCCGTGGGGGCGACACTTCATGTGGTCAGCGCCTTTGACAGCGACAAGACACAGGTCTTCGGCAGCGGCAGTGACCAGTGGATCGTTTCCGACGCCGGCAACGCGGAAACGGTTGCGCGCTCGGTCGCGGAAGGCCTGCGCCGCCCGGACATCACCGTCACGTACGCCGCCGCGCGGGGCAAGCCGGCCGAGGCCCTGATCCGGGAAGCCGAACGGACCAGTGCCTTGATGATCGTGGTCGGCAACCGGCGCATGAGCGGAATCGGCCGGGTCTTGGGGAGCGTTGCGAACAGCGTGGCCCACAACGCCCCCTGTGACGTCTACATCGCCAAGACCGACGCCGACTGAGGCGCTACTGCTTCTTCGGTGCCGCTGCCGGCACGGCGGCTTGGCCGGTGTCTGAGCCTGCAGACCCAAGCATCCGCCGCAGGATCTTTCCTGAGGCGGATTTCGGCACGGCGTCGATGAACTCAACCTGTCGGATTTTCTTGAACGGCGCCACCCGGGCCGCCACGAAGTCCATGACGCCCGCCAGGTCCAAGGCATCGCCGTCCGCGCCCGGCTGGCGGACCACGAACGCCTTGGGCACTTCCTGGCCGTCGGCGTCGAGGGAGCCGACCACCGCGGAGTCGGCGATGCCGGGGTGGGTGAGGAGCAGCGCCTCCAGTTCCGCCGGGGCGATCTGGTAGCCGTTGTACTTGATCAGTTCCTTGAGCCGGTCCACGACCGTCACCACCCCGTCCGCCCGCACCGTGGCGATGTCCCCGGTGCGCAGGAAGCCGTCCGCGTCCAGGGTGTCCGCGGTTTCCTGCGGCCGGTTGAGGTAGCCGAGCATCACATTCGGCCCGCGGCACAACAGGTGCCCCGGCGCGCTGGTCCCTTCCGCGGGAACCGGGATCTCCTCCCCCGTGGCCGGGTCCACGAGGCGGCACTGCATGTTCGGCACCGTGTACCCCACGGAACTGACGGGGGCCCTGAGCCCATCGCGACTTTGGCGCGGAATGAGGTGCGATACCGGGCTCATCTCGGTCATGCCGTAGCCCTGCAGGACCCGGCAGCCGAGGCGTTCGGCCAGGCGCTTGCCAAGTTCGCCGTCCAGCGGCGCCGCACCGGAAAGGGTGGTGTGCACCGAGCCGAGGTCGTACTCGGCAACGAGCGGGTGCTTGGACAGCGCCACGGCCACGGGAGGCGCGATGAACAGGTAGCTGCACCGGTGGTCCTGGATGATCCGCAGGAACTCGGGCAGGTCGAACCGGGGCATGGTCACAAGCCTTGCCCGCTGGCGCAGCGCGAGGTTCAGCAGCACGGTCAGCCCGTAGATGTGGAAAAACGGGAGCAGCGCCAGGACCCGGTCTTCGGGGCCGACGTCGAGCAGACCCCTGGCCTGTTCCACGTTGGCGACCAGGTTGCGGTGGCTGAGCATGACCCCCTTCGGCCGGCCGGTGGTGCCGGAGGAGTAGGGCAGCACGGCCACATGCGTGGCGGGATCGAACGAGACGCGGGGTGCCGGTGCGCCCATGGCGAGCAAGTCGGCCAGCGAGGGATGGCCGTCGGCGCCGTCGAGCACCACGAGCCGTGAGGCAGGGATCCCGGTCCTTTCGGCGGCCTCCCGGGCGGCCGGCAGCAGCGCCGATACGGTGAAGAGCCAGTCCGCGCCGGCGTCGGTGAGCTGGGTGGCGATCTCGTCGGCCGTGTACAGGGCGTTGATGGTGGTGCCCGTTGCGCCTGCCCGGAGCAGGCCGTGGAAGACGGTCGCAAAGGCGGGGACGTTGGGACACAGGATGGCGGCCACGCCGTGCACGCCCAGGCCCTGGGCGGCGACGGCACCGGCGAGGGCGTCGATCTGCCCGCGCAGCGCCCGGTAGGTGGTCTCCGCACCGCTGGCGCCATCGACGACGGCGACCCGGTCCAGGTCCTCCTCTGCCAGAGCGCCGAAGAGATAGTCGTAAATGCCGAGGTTGGGAACATCGACGTCGGGGTACGGGCTTGAAAACACGCAACATCTCCTTTGATCCGCTTCCGCCCGGGCTGTCGGCGGCTGGTGCCACTCTAGTGCCGGGCGTAGCCGCGGGACAGGAGGGCGCGGACTTGGCTGTGTCCGGTCGCGGCCGTGTCCGGACTTGATGAGGATCACCCTTTGTCGTGGGCAGCCTCACCGCCCAGCGGGCCGCCCGGCGCGGACCGGCTCAGTAAAATGGGAGGTGCCCTGCGATGGTGCGGACGTCCGCGAACCCACCTACCAAGGGAGCCCCATGATCACTCTTCAGCGCCGCCAGCTGGTTGGCCACGACATCCTGCTGGCCCGGCACGGCAACCACATCAGCGCCATGCGCGTGGACCGCGGTGCCGGTCGCGTTGTCGCGTTCCTGGACGACGGATCGACGGACAGCGCACCCAACCTGATTGCCCCGGGACTGCGCATGCCCGACACCTTGCGCAGCGTGTTCCGGGAGGACTGGAAGTTCCTGACGGGAATCAGCGCGTGCTGCGCGGGGCTCGCGGGCCTGATGTTTGCCGCCTCGGCCGCCCTCGCCGGCATGAGCGGCGATCCCGCGCTGGTCCAGATCCTGACCGATTACTCGGGAAACTGAGCGGCCCGGGCCAGGCTGGCCACTGAGAAACCCCAACACTGAGAAACCCCGCCGCTGAAAGGTTCAGCGGCGGGGTTCTGCGGTTTCGCGGCCGGTTTCGTGGCCGGTTTCGCCGGCTAGTCCAGCAGCAGGGCCGGCTCTTCCAGGATGGCGGCGACGTCGGCCATGAAGCGGGCCGAAAGGTCGCCGTCCACCACGCGGTGGTCGAAGGAGCCGCCGAGGGTGGTGATCCAGCGCGGAATGACTTCGCCGTCCAGGACCCAGGGCTTTTGCTTGATGGTGCCGAACGCCACGATGGCGACCTCGCCCGGGTTGATGATCGGCGTTCCGGTGTCGATCCCGAGGGCGCCGATGTTGGTCACGGTGAGCGTGCCGCCGCGCATCTGGGCGGGCTGGGTCTTGCCGGCCCGCGCCGTCGTGGCGAGCTCGTTCAGGGCCAGGGCCAGTTGCTTGAGCGAGAGGTCCTGGGCGTTCTTGATGTTCGGCACCATCAGCCCGCGGGGCGTGGCGGCCGCGATGCCCAGGTTCATGAAGTGCTTGACGTGGATCTCCGCGGAATCGCTGCCGTCCGGGTTGTCCACCCACGTTGCGTTGACACTCGGGTTTCGCGCCGCGGCCCAAATGACCGCCTTGGCCAGGATCAGCAGCGGGGAGACCTTGATGCCTTCGAAGTCGCGGGAGGCC
>NZ_CAKKMM010000491.1:0-3436 GCF_918698205.1 Microbacterium sp. Bi128
GCCATGAGCAGGCTCTTCCAGCGGTGCCGCCAGGCTCCGCCGGGCCCGTCCTCGGCGTCGAGCACGATGTACGTCCCGGCCGCGGCCGGGCCGGCCGGGTCAGCGCCGGCCGGGACGAAGCCGCGGCGCTGAAGGTGGTAGGCCGCCGACAGGCCCGCCTGGCCGGCGCCGACCACGACGACGTCGGCCGCCCGCACCGTCTCTGCGGTCACGGTCGTGTCCCCGGTCAGATCTTCTTGACGACGCTGGACTTGAGCTGCATGGGGCCCACGCCGTCCACCTTGCAGTCGATGTCGTGGTCTCCAACACCGTTGACCAGGCGGATGCCGCGGACCTTGGTGCCCACCTTGATGACGGTGGAGCTGCCCTTGATTTTCAGGTCCTTGACCACGGTGACGGTGTCGCCGTCGGCGAGGACGTTGCCCACCGCATCCTTGATGACCGCGGCCGCGGGGGTGTCGGCCTCTGTGTCAGTCTCCGCGGATGCGGACCATTCGTGCGCGCACTCCGGGCAGACCAGGAGCGCCCCCATTTCGTAGGTGTATTCGCTGGAGCATTCGGGGCACGGGGGCAGGGAGTCGTTCACCCGACCAAGTTTAGTCGCCGCCTGTGCCCGCCCGTGCTGCTCGCCTCTTTTTCTCGCCGCTTCTTCGCGCCGTGGGCGGGGCGCCCTAGAACGGGTTCAGCAGGCGGTCCACGAACTGCCGAGTGCGTTCCTCCCGCGGGTCCCGCAGAACGGTGTCGGGGTGGCCGCGTTCGACCACCACGCCGCCGTCCATGAAGATGACCTCGTCGGCCACCTGACGGGCGAACGCGAGCTCGTGGGTGACCACCACCATGGTCCAGCCTTCGTCCGCGAGTTCCTTGATGACGGCCAGGACCTCGCCCACGAGCTCGGGGTCCAGCGCAGAGGTGGGCTCGTCGAAGAGCAGCAGTTGCGGGCGCAGGGCGCGGGCACGCACAATGCCGACGCGCTGCTGCTGGCCGCCGGAGAGCTCGAACGGGTAGCTGTTCTCCTTGCCGGTCAGGCCGACGCGGGCCAACAGGTCCCGGGCCTCCTGGATCGCGTCCGCCTTGGGCCGCTTCTGCACCTGGACGGGGCCCTCGATCACGTTCTCCAGGACGGTCTTGTGCGGGAAGAGGTTGTAGTGCTGGAACACCATGGCGCTGCGGTCCCGCAAGGCCAGCACCGGCTTCTTCGCCACCGGTGTGGCAAAGTCCACGGTCAGTTGCCCCGCGAATTCGGCGACGCCGGCGTCGGGCACTTCGAGGCCATTCAGGCAGCGCAGGACTGTCGTTTTTCCTGATCCGGACGGCCCGATCAACGTGACCACTTCGCCGCGGCGGACTTCAAGGTCGATGGATTTGAGCACAACATGGTGGCCGAACGACTTGCGCAGGCCCGTGACGGTCAGGAGCGGCTCGTCCGGGACAGGAACGTCAGAGGGTTGCGGTTCAGTGGGCGACATAGCGGTCCAATCTCTTCTCCAGGACGGACTGTCCGCTGGCGAGAACGAGGCAGATGATCCAGTAGATCACGGCCGCCTCCAGATATAAGAGCATGAACTCCTGGCTGAAGGCCGCCACCTGCTGCGCCACGCGGAACAGTTCGGTGACGAGGATCAGCGACGCCAGCGACGTGTCCTTGACCAGGCTGATGAAGGTGTTCGACAGCGGCGGAACCGAGACCCGGGCGGCCTGCGGCAGGATGATCCGCACGAGCGTCTGCCGGCGCGACATTCCGATGGTGTGGCCGGCCTCCCACTGGCCCTTCGGAACCGACAGGATGGCCGCCCGGATGACCTCCGCGGCATAGCCGCCGACGTTCAGGGAGAACGCGATGATGGCGCTGGGCCAGGGGCTGATGGTGATTCCGACGGAAGGGAGCCCGTAGAAAATGACGAACAGCTGGACCAAAAGCGGGGTTCCGCGGATGACGGAGATGTAGGTCCGCGCCACCGCCGAAACCAGGCGGTTGCGGCTCAGCCGCATGAGGGCCACCACCAGTGCCAGCAGCAGGCCCAGGCTGAACGAGGCCAGCGCCAAGGGAATGGTGCCGAAGATCGCACCCGTCAGGAGCGGGCCCAGCGATGACCACACGAGTTCCCAGTTGATGCTCATGCCCGGACGCGGCGTTTCTCTGCGGCTTGCACAGGGCTACTTCGAGACGTCGGCGTCGAAGTACTTCTGGGAGATCTTCGTCAGGGTGCCGTCGGCCGCCAGCTCGCCGAGGGCCTTATTGATGGCATCGGTCAGGCTGGTGGATCCCTTGCGCAGGGTGAACGCGCTCAGCGATTTGTCGGTGGTCTCGGCGGCAATCTTGATGTCGGCGTCGTGGTCGGTCTTCTGGGAGTCCAGGTAGGTCAGCTTGTCGTTGATGGTGGCATCGACGCGGCCCTGCTTGAGCAGCGTGATTGCCTGCGCCCAGCCCTCGACGGCCTCGACGTTCGCGCCGCTCTGCTGCGCCAGCTTGTACCAGTTGCTCGTCAGGGACTGCGCCGTGGTCTTGCCCTTGAGGTCGTCAAAGGAGTGGATGCTGTCGTTGTCCGACTTCGTGACGATCACGCCGGTGCTCACCGTGTACGGGGTAGAGAAGTCGTACTTCGCCTTGCGCTCGTCGGTGATGGAAACCTGGTTGGCGACGACGTCGAACCGTTTGGCATCGAGGCCGGCGAAGATGGCGTCGAACTGCGTCTCCTGGTAGGAGGGCTTGACGCCCAGCTTCGCGGCGACGGCGTTCATGATCTCCACGTCGTAGCCCGTCAGCTCACCGCTGCCGTTGGCGTGGAACGTGAACGGCTTGTAAGTGCCTTCCGTGCCGACCTTGAGCACGCCTGCGCTCTTGACGTCGCTGAGGGAGGTGTCCGCACCGGCTGCCGGCGCTGAGCTGGCCGGGGTGGTGGACGCCGACCCGCAGCCTGCCAGGGCGAGTCCTGCAGCGGCGATGAGGCCAATAACGGAAAGTCGTGTGCGCTTCATGATGTTCCTTAGTCGTGGAGCCGGAAATGGCCTTCCAGCTAAGCCGCAGGGCGGCTGTCTCCTAGCGACGATAGCAAGGTCCAGCTCAGGGTGGAGAGCCTAAATGACAGTTTATGACGTCCGGTCATGAGACGGTCTTGACGGATGCGACTTTCGAAGTCCTGCACAGCTGCGGAGGGTACGAAAAAGGGAACCACCGCCTGGCGGTGATTCCCTTTCTGGTGGAGCTGAGGGGACTCGAACCCCTGACCCCCTGCATGCCATGCAGGTGCGCTACCAGCTGCGCCACAGCCCCTCATTTGCCTGGAAGTTTCATCCTCCCTGAAGCAACCTGAATAGCCTAAACCACAAATCGCGTTCGCGCTAATCGGCGCGATGACTCATGGAACAGGGGTGCGGAACGGGGCACAAAATCCAACATGGAACCGGGCACAAAAAAATCCGCCGGAATCTTTAG
>NZ_CAKKMM010000492.1:0-3436 GCF_918698205.1 Microbacterium sp. Bi128
GCCCCGTGGTGGAGACGAAGCGGATGAAGGAGGCATAGCTGGCCCGCAGATCGGCATCGCTCATGCGGGGGTTGACCGCGGCGTACACCGGGAGCGTCAGCGGGTAGGCACCGGTGGCGCGCTGGGCGTCGGCCGACGACGGGTCGAAGCCGTACACCTGCGGCTGCTGCGGGTCGGGTGTCATCGCTGCCGCGGCCGCCGTCATGGCCTCCGGCGTTGCCTCGACGAACTGCCCCGCCGGGTTCTGCAGCGCTGCCGTGACGACCTGGTAGCGGGCGGCGGATGCCGTGTCGGTGAGGGCCAGCACGCTCTGGCGTCCCGGGAGGTTGCGGTCGGCCTTGCCGTACTTCGGCGGCGTGCTGGTGGGATTCCAGTCGCCGAGGATCAGGCCGTCGCCGCGGAGGGTGTCGTAGGCACCGGAGTCGAAGTCCTTGACATAGGGACGCCATGTGACGAGGTTCACCGGGCCGGACGAGTCGGTCCCGGCCTGTTCGACGGGGTCGGCCTTCGGGAAGTCCTCGCGCGGGAGCGACAGCGCCGACCCCGACGCGTTCACGGCATCCGTCGTCGCGCTCCACGGGTTGACGGTCATCCCCCACGGATCCGGTGTGCCCTCGAGGAAGTCCCGAGCGCTCTTGTCGTTGAGGACGTACTGCCACATCGCCCACGCGACATCCGAGCGACCCTGCGGGATCAGCACGTCGGCGAGCGAGGCCGCCGCAAGCGCCTGGTACTTCCACTCGGGGGCGTTGATCTCGAGGAAGTCGGGGTCGTAGGTCAGCGTGCGGGGGTTCTCGATCCGGTCGTTGGGACCGCCCGGGCCTGCGTGGCTGAGGTGCCGACGGTCGGCGAAGGTCGGCAGCGAGTCGAGGTACGAATTCGTCAAGAGCTTCGCCACCAGGCGCGGGGTGAGCTTGAGCGAGGTGAACGGCAGCCCCGCCCGCCCCTGGACGTCCGCGGGCACGCTGGGGTCGCCGGGGCGAGGGTTGCGATCGATGGCGAACGAGACCGCGGCGCCCGTGATGCCGATGGGCGCGTAGCGCAGACGGTCGGTGCCGAGCTCGGGGTTCAGCGCCCGTGAGGTGAGCGCGAGGGGCGCGGGCGCCACGCCGTTCGCGGCGAGCGCCGCGTCGGACTCGGCGCTCGTGATGGCGGAGTAGACCGACCCGCCCGGCGCGTTGCAGACCGCCGGCTGCCACGAGGACACGGCGCGCGCGATGAGCTCGCTGCCGGCGAGCTGCCGCTCGGAGGCACCGATGGGGCAGCGCGTACCGATCGGTTTGAAGTCGAGCTTGACCGCGATGCGGTGCTTCCACGCGTCCCAGAACAACCCCGATTGGGTGATGAAGGACGAGCCGGAGTCCTTCGTCCCGCGCGGGACGATCACGAGCCAGCAGCTGGATCCCGAGACCGTGCCGTCCGTCGCGGTCACCGGTGTGCCGCAGCCCAGTGCCTGCGACTGCATGGCGGTCTGGACCTCGAACTTGACCGAGCCCGAACCGTCGCCGCCCGAGCCCGCCCACGACACCATGTTGGTGGTGTACTTCGAGAAGAACTCGTTGGTGTTCATGTCGGGCAGCGACTTCTTCCCGTCTTCGCCGACGGTGTAGTTGTACTTGCCGTCCTTGACCGAGGCGACTTCCTTGCCGTTGGCTCCGCGGAACGGGATCGAGGTGTAGGTCGGGCTGGCGAAGCCCTCGCTGGGGACGGTGTAGGCCTTGTCCTCCTCCGCGACCGAGGCGTCGCTCTCGCGGACGTCGTCACGGTGCGATCCCGGCACGCCCCCGATGCCGTACTGGCAGGTGGTGCGGTCGGGACCGCTCGGGTCCTTCTCGTCGTCGCCCCAGCACTGGAAGATCTGCAGGAAGTTCGCGCCGCCGATCTGCTGACTGGGCACCGTCGACGCCTTGCCGCCGGTCCACGAGATGACGATGCCCTGCGATTCGAGGGCCCGCGTCTGCGAAACGGTCACCGAGAGGTCGGGGAAGGGCGCGTTCGTGACGTCGTCATCCTGACTCTTGGCTGTCACGGTCACCGCGGAGGAATCCTCGGCGGTGGCACGGGATGCCGAGCCGGCGACGAGGCCGGAACCCCCGGTGACGGAGAAGATCCCGAGCCCCGCCACGATGCCGATGGCGACGGAAGCGGTCCAACGGGGCGCCCGTGCACGACGGACCCGGACGCGCGGGCGCGGGGTGGTCGGCGTCGACGAGGCGGCCTCGTCGGTGAGCACTCGGTTCTCGGGCACGGGGATCCTTCGGGAGTCGAGAGCTCGGGTGCGCCCTCGCGAGAAGCTAAGGGCGGCCGAGTGTCTGTGGAATGAACGCGGCGGTAACGAGGCGCCGCCGCCGCGTGGTGGAGGTGCGAACATGATTCACCCCCGGTCACGCGGGGTTTCGGGCAGGCTCGCGCCCCGACGGGACGCGTGGTCGGGCCGGGGTGCGGTCGAAATCAGCCCCGGGCGTCGCTGCCGCGTCGGGAACGGCGCGAGACGAGCGGGGGCACGAGGATCGCTGCGACGACGAGGACACCGGCGGCGAGCATGATGTACTGCGGGGTGCCCCAGCCCCCCTCGGCGAGGGTGAACGGCAAGGACACCGCAGCCGCCGCCGTCCCGATCGCCGAGCCCGACACGAGGTTGCCGTTGGCGTCGTAGACCGGTTCTCCCCCGGACGCCGCGGCGCCCGCGGCCGCCGCCGCTGCCGCGCCGCCCGCCGTGTCGCCCCCGGCAGCGCCGGTTCCACCCGTGCTGCCGCCCGGGACACCACCCGATCCCGTCGCGGGAGTCTCCTCTTGCGCGCCACCCGTACCGCCGAGGCACTGGGTCGGCCCCTGCTTGTCGCAGTCGGCGGGATTGGGCGCCGACTGCGCGAGCTGGTTGTTCGAGGGCGAGTCGCCGGGCTTGAACGTCGGGTTGTTGCACTTGTTGAAGTCGACGGCGCCCGCCGTACCCGGGATCTTGGCGATCACGTCGGATCCGGCCTGCACGAGGTTCATCGGCAGCGGTGAGTAGCCGAGGTCCTTGGCGGATTGCTGACCCTCGCAGATCATGTACGACGCGAAGATGCTGAGGGTCTTGCCCTTCTCCGCCGTGAAGATCTTGTTGGTCTGCGTGGGCACGATCATGTACGAGTAGCTCGACATGGGGTACGAGCGCGGATCGCCGCTGTTGTAGACACCCTCGAGGTTCTGCGTGAGGTCGGGGTTGATCGTCGCCGACATCAGCGCGACGGCGACCGACTGGTAGGTCGGCTCGACGAAGTACCCGGCCTTGTTGAGGACCTTGGCGACGGGGAAGCCCGATGTCTTCGCGTACGAGTACTCGACGTACGTGATCGCGCCCTCGCCATAGTTCTGGCTCACGTATCCCGCGACGCCGAGCGAGCCGTTCTGACCCTTGAACGAGGAGTTGATCTGCGGGAACTGCGACAGCATG
>NZ_CAKKMM010000493.1:0-3432 GCF_918698205.1 Microbacterium sp. Bi128
TGCTGCGAACCTTCACGGCGGACGAACCGTTGCTCGGAGTCACCGAGATCGCCAACCGGGTGGGCCTGCACAAGAGCACGGTTTCCCGGATCCTGGCCACGTTCGAACAGGAACACCTGGTGGAACGCGATCCGGAAACCCGCCGCTTCCGGCTGGGGCTGGGACTGATCGCCGTCGCCGGGCCGTTGCTGGCCGAACTGGAAGAACGGCGGGTGGCGTATCCCGTCCTGCGTGAACTCACCGAACAGACCGGCGAAACCAGCGCCCTCATGGTGTGGAACGGCGCAGAGTCAATGTGCGTGGAGCAGATTGCCAGCCACCACCAGATCAAGCACACCACCCCGCTGGGAGCCCGGTACACCGACGCCATGAGCGCCTCCGTGCAGGTCTTCCTGGCCGCAGCGCCCGTCGAACGCGTCCGTGTGCTCCTGCGCAGCGGGGCGATCAGCTACCCGGGACTCGATGATGCGGGCCTGGATGGCTACCAGATCAAGCTCAAGGACGTGACGGCCCGGGGCTGGGCCATCAACTACGGCGAATCCTCCATCGATGAAGTGGGCGTCGCCGCTCCCGTCCACGACCACCGCGGCGACATCGTGGCGGCCGTCCTGATCTCGGCCCCCCGGTTCCGCGTCTCACGCGAGGCTCTGCAGAACCTGGGCGAAGCGTGCGCCGCTGCGGCCGATAAAATCACCAGCCGGCTGGGCGGGCGCGCGTCCAGCAACGGCTGACGCGGCGCGCGCCCGGACTAAGGCGCCGAGCGCACGTCAGCTGAGCCGGGCCAGCCGCGCGGCCAAATGCAACGCTGCGAGCCGGCCCGTCCGCCGGGGGTCGCCGCCGCACAGCTCGAAGATCCGCTGCAGCCGTTGATGCATCGATTGCCGCTCCACGTGCAGTTCCCTCGCCGCCTGGGCCGTGTTGCAGCCGGAATCCAGCCACATGGCCAGGGTGCCAAGCAGCCGGGAATTGCGTTGCGCATCATAATCCAGGAGAGCCCCCAGCTGCTGGCGCACGAAGTTCCGCCGTTGGCCAGGGTCCAGGCTTCCCACGGCAAGGCGTTCGACGGCGAATGCCTCGCAATCGATCACGGGACTGTGCGGACCTTGGGTTCCCGTATGTGGTTGCCCCAGCGCGCCCGCCAATTCCAGGGTCAGCCTGGCCTCCGACAAGGACCATGGGGCTTCCGAAATCCCGACGGCCACCGGGCCGACGGCAACCAGCGTGTCTGATGGGGCCGGTAGCGCCCGCAGGCCAGCCAGAAGTGCGTCCCTGCTGTCCAGCGGACTATCGCCCGGGAGGACCACCACCGCCAGCAGCTCGGCATTATCGACATAGGTTGCGCTGGGCTGCGCCCGCCGGGCCAAGAGCTGCTCCACAGAAGCGCGGAGGTGTTGGAGCATGCCGGAGCGGACCATGATGGCCACGATTGTGGCACCCGGCGGAATCCCGGCCGCGGAAGCCAATTGCTGGAGCCGCCAGGCCTGGCTGCCGGAATCAATCGCGCGAAGCAGGGCCGCCCCGGCGACTTCCTTGAGCCCGGGGGACATTCGCTGCAGCAATGCCAGGGCCAGGATGTCGACAGAACGATTTCCGGCCGTCCGGGCCAGGTTCTGGTCCTCGTCCGCCGGGACCCGCAGCAGCAGCTGAGCCGCAAGGATGCCGCGGATAGGCACGTCGATGTGAATCAGGCGTGCCTGCTCCTGCGGCCCAACGGTGGAGGCATCGACGTCGGCGGCCTCGGCCCGCCCCGGGCTTGCGCTGGCCAGGGTCGCGCCGGCTATGGACGTCAGCGTCACCTCGGCATTGATGATGCCGGCCAGCACGGCGAGGATCCGGTCCAGGCCACCGCCGTGCGCCAGTTCGACGGCCATCGCGTGACTGGCCTCATCGGCCCGCCGCAACTGCGATACCGAGTCGCTGACCAGCATCGAATTGATGGCCTGCGTGATTCCGACGAACGGCACCACCCCGCGAAGTTCGATCAGCGGAAGGCCGGCTGCTTCGGCGGCCGCCACCATTGAGGACGGCAGGGACGGCAGGGCGGACCCGGTTTCGATAGCTACGGCGGCAACGCCCCGCTCCGCGAGTTGGCGGATGTAGTTGACCTGCCGCTCCTCCGAGGCGAGGGCCAGGGCTTCTCCGCCCGTTAGCAGAAGTTCCCCGCCGGCCAGCAGGGGCGCGATATCAATGATTTCACTGGAGTGGATCCACCGGAGCTGCGCCCGGGCGGCGGCCCTGGCCGCGGCGCGGACAATGGGGTCGGCGGCCGCCATGGTCGGGTGGTTCAGGACGTCTTGAAGAAGGATGGACATTACACTCCGTCGCGTTGCTCTGGGTATATTTAGACACATTGTATATAGTCGTATGTGGCCTGCGACACATAATCTTGAGGAATCCCACACATCCTCGGAGGCTCCACATGCGTCAAAAATCCCCAGCGGCCCCTGCCGGCACCGCGCCGGAAGCGAGCGTAGACCACGAAGCGTGGCTCCAGCCCATCCCCGAATCACAACGGACCCGCAAGGTCTCGGGCCAGTTCTGGATCTGGGCCGGCGCCAATCTCGCCCCGATCAACTGGGTGCTCGGAGCGCTCGGCATCCAGCTTGGCCTGGGATTCGCGGACACCGTCACGGTTCTTGTCCTCGGAAACCTCATCGGGATGCTGCTCTTCGGCTGCTTCGTCCTGCTGGGCCAGAAGACCGGGGCGACCGGCATGGTGCTGGCCCGCGCCGCCTTCGGCCGGCGCGGCAACTACCTGCCCGCCGGCATCCAGGCTCTTCTGGTGATCGGCTGGTGTGCGGTCAACACCTGGATCATCCTGGATCTGGTCATGGCCTTGTTCGGAACGCTCGGCTGGGTTGACCCGGAGGCCAAGAACTACGCCTGGAAGATTGGCATCGCCACCTTCATCATGGCTGTACAGGTAGCCATCGCCTGGTTCGGCTATAAAGCCATTGCTGCCTTCGAGAAGTGGACCGTTCCGCCCACCATCATCATCTTGACCGTGATGTCGGCAGTGGCCTGGTTCGGCATGAAGATCAACTGGACCTACGCCGGCCCGGCCGGCCACATCCTGGAAGGCTCGGAACGCATCGCCGCGATGAGCGCAGTCATGACGGCCATCGGCATCGGCTGGGGCATCACCTGGTTCACCTACGCCGCGGATTACTCCCGCTTTGTCAGCACCTCGGTGCCCAAGCGCAAGGTCTACCTCGCCTCGGTGCTGGGCCAGTTCATCCCGGTCGTCTGGCTGGGCATCCTGGGGGCCAGCCTGGCGACCAACACGGGTGAAATTGATCCCGGCAAACTCATCGTCCAGAACTTCGGCGCGCTGGCCCTCCCGGTGCTGCTCATGGTCCTGCACGGCCCGATCGCGACCAACATCTTGAACATTTACACCTTTTCCGTCGCCACGCAGGCCCTGGACATCTC
>NZ_CAKKMM010000494.1:0-3431 GCF_918698205.1 Microbacterium sp. Bi128
GGCATGCGCCGGGTGCGAGTGAAGGACTTACGCCCGGTGAACCACCTGAGGCTTACGCCCGGTGAACCACCTGAGGCTTACGCCCGGTGAACCACCTGAGGCTTACGCCCGGTGAACCACCTGAGGCTTACGCCCGGTGAACCACCTGAGGCTTACGCCTCAAGGACCACCGGGATGATCATGGGCTTGCGGCGCAGCTTGCGGTTGACCCACGTGCCGACGACCCGGCGGACGACCTGCTGCAGCTGGTGCGTCGTGTGGTCCGTGCGGTTCAGCACGGCTTCTTCGAGGGCCTCATTGATCTTGGGGATGATCTCGTCAAAGACGGAATCGTCCTCGGCCACGCCGCGGGCGTGGATTTCCGGCCCGGACACCACCTTGCCGGTGGCACGGTGGATGACCGTGATGATGGAGATGAAGCCCTCATCGCCGAGGGTCTGACGGTCCTTGAGGTCTGCTTCGGTGACCTCGCCGACGCTGGAGCCGTCGACGTAGACGAAGCCAACCTCGACCTGGCCCACGATGTCGGCCTGGTGGTCGCGAAGATCGATCACTGTGCCGTTGTCCGCGAGCAGGATGGCGTTGGACTTCGCCGCGCGGCACGCGGTCCAGGCGAACGCGAGGTCGGCCAGAGTGGCGGCGTCGGCGGCGGCGCCCGCGGCCAGGGTCCAGTTCGCGGGGGTGTCGCCGTCGGCGTCGACCTTGTCCGTGGCCTGTACCAGCATGCCGCCGGAGACCTGGCGGAACTCGGTCGGGTAGCGGCCGTATCCGTCCGGGAGGGCCAGGAGGCGGATGTTCTTCTTCTTGGACAGGATCTCCACTGCCTCGTCGTCGAAGCCCGGCGCGATGACGACCTCCGTAAAGATGCCGGCGACGGTCCGCGCCATCCCGGCGGTGACCGTGCGGTTCGCGGCGATGACGCCGCCGAACGCGGACACGGGATCGCAGGCGTGGGCCTTGGCGTGGGCGTCGGCGATCGGGTCGGCCGCCGACGCGGACCCCACGGCCACGCCGCACGGGTTGGCGTGCTTGATGATGGCGACGGCGGGCTCGGCGAAGTCGAAGGCGGCGCGCAGGGCGGCGTCGGCGTCGACGAAGTTGTTGTAGCTCATGGCCTTGCCGTGCAGCTGGTCGGCCTGGGCGATGCCGGCCGGGGCGGCCTTGTCCACGTACAGTGCGGCCTGCTGGTGCGGGTTTTCGCCGTAGCGGAGCACCTCTGAGCGTTCCAGGGCCAAACCGGCGTAGGCGGGCCAGTCGATCACGCCGTCGCCGTCCTCGTCGCGGAACTGGCTGGCGGTCCAGGTGGCCACGGCGGTGTCGTAGGCCGCGGTGTGCGCGAACGCCTTGGCGGCGAGCCGGCGGCGGGTCTTCAGGTCAAAACCGCCCGAGGCGGCGGCCTCCACCACGGCACCGTAGGACGCCGGGTCCACCACGATGGCGACGGCGGCGTGGTTCTTCGCGGCGGAGCGCACCATCGCGGGACCCCCGATGTCGATCTGTTCGACGACGTCGTCCGGCGCGGCACCGGACTTCACGGTCTCCACGAAGGGGTAGAGGTTGACGACGACGAGGTCGAACGGCTCGATCTCCATGTCCGCCAGGGTCTGCATGTGGGCCGGGACGCGGCGGTCCGCGAGGATGCCGCCGTGCACGCGCGGGTGCAGGGTCTTGACGCGGCCGTCCAGCATTTCCGGGGAGCCGGTGACTTCCTCGACTTCCTGCACGGGGATGCCCGCGGCGGCGATCTTCTTGGCCGTGGAGCCGGTGGAAACGATCTTGACGCCGGCGGCGTGCAGGCCCTGAGCGAGCTCCTCCAGACCGGTCTTGTCGTAGACCGAAATCAGTGCCCGGTGGATGGGAACTCGGTCGATGGATACACGGTCAAGCTGCGTGAAGCTCACAAAAGTCTCCGTCTTATATCGCGGCGGGGCCGCGGGTGGTGGGGATGCGGCCAGTTTATCGCGTCCCGCCGCCGGGCCCTCCCGCGCGCCGGAGTGTGAAGCACGCGCAGGCCGCGGCCCGGCCACGTAGAGTTTTCACAGGAGGCCAAGATGAACACGTACACCACTGTGCCCAGCGGCGAACAGGTGGTCCAGGAACTGCCGTGGCGGTGGAAGGTCCAGGGCCGGATCTTCCTGATCGGCGGACTGGGCTTCATGTTCGATGCGTGGGACGTCACCCTCAACGGCATCCTCATTCCGTTGCTGTCCAAGCACTGGTCGCTGAGCCCGGGCGATGCCGCCTGGATCGGCACGGCGAACCTCATTGGCATGGCCCTGGGCGCGTTCGTCTGGGGCACCATCGCGGACACCATCGGCCGCAAGAAGGCCTTCACCGCGACCCTGCTGATTTTCTCCATCTTCACCGTGCTCGGCGCCTTCTCCCCCGACTTCATGTGGTTCGTCGTGTTCCGGTTCCTGGCCGGGTTCGGCCTGGGCGGCTGCATCCCGGTGGACTACGCGCTGGTGGGCGAGTTCACCCCGCGCAAACAGCGCGGCCGGGTGCTCACCGCGATGGACGGCTGGTGGCCGATCGGCGCGGCCCTCTGCGGTTTTGTCTCCGCCGGGCTGGTCGCGGCCTTCGCGGACTGGCGGCTGACCATGCTGGTCATGGTGACGAGGCCGCCAAGGTGATCGACGCCCTGGTCCAGGCCACCGGCGCCGAGGCCCGCGTCTACAGCCTGCCCGCACCGCAGGATGCACCACGCCTCTCGGCGGGGAGTGCGTGGACGCAGTTGCGCGCCCTCTGGCAGTTCAACTGGAAGATCACGACGGCGGCATGGGCCCTGTTCTTCAGCATCCTGCTCGTCTACTACCTGTCGCTGACGTGGATGCCGCGGATCCTGATCGGCGCCGGCTTCGAGGAGTACAAGGCCTTCCTGACCACGGCGTCGATGGCCGCCGTCGGACTCCTGGGCGTGGTGGTGGCCGCCCTGCTGGTGGAGCGGGTGGGCCGCAAGTGGATCCTGGCGATCACCGGACCGCTGTCCGCGCTGACGCTGGTGATCGTGGCGATCGTGGTGGACATTCCCACCGCCGCCGTGTTCTGGCTCCTGGTGTTCGGCTTCGTGGTGCAGGTGGCCATCCCGGTGCTCTACACCTACGTCTCCGAGCTCTACCCCACGGAACTGCGCGGCTCCGGCTTCGGCTGGGCCTCGACGTTCTCCCGGCTCGGCGCCGGGTTCGGTCCGCTGATCTTCGCGGCCTTCCTGTGGCCGGAACTGGGGCTCGCGACGTCGTTCGCCCTGGCCGGCGGCCTCGTGCTGCTCTCCGTGCTGTGGATGGCGTTCTTCGCCCCCGAGACGAAGCAGCGCCGGCTCGAGTAACGCGCCCACCACTCGATGCGCTATCACTTCAGGCTGTTCTGAGCGCTGATAGCCACCCCAAGTGATAGCGCATCGGGGAAATTACGACGGCGCCCCTCACCTGCGA
>NZ_CAKKMM010000495.1:0-3429 GCF_918698205.1 Microbacterium sp. Bi128
CGGCATCCCTTCATCGTAGGCGACAGGCCCTGTGTCGCGCGTGCTCGACGGGGCGGATGCCGCTCGCCCCGGCATCTGGGGCCCCTCTCGGCACGCAGAACTCCTGCGGGGATGCCGTTTCGGACGTGCCGCGGCTGCTCGGGCGCCGGTGGTGCCGGAGTTGTGCCGCAGCGAAACGACGAAGGGCGCCGGGAGAACCCGGCGCCCTTCGGCTCGTGAGTCTGGGACTCAGCGAGCGGCGTAGTACTCGACGACGAGCTGCACGTCACAGGTGACGGGCACTTCGGCGCGCTTGGGGCGACGCACGAGCTTCGCCTGCAGCGTCGCGAGGTCGACCTCGAGGTAGCCCGGAACGGGGGGCAGAACCTCGGCGTGCCCACCGGCGGCCGCGACCTGGAAGGGCTCGAGGCCTTCGCTCTTGGCCTTGACGTGGATGAGCTGACCCGGCTTGACGCGGAACGACGGGCGGTCCACGAGCTGGCCGTCGACCAGGATGTGGCGGTGCACGACGAGCTGGCGGGCCTGAGCGGTGGTACGGGCGAAGCCCGAACGCACGACCAGGGCGTCCAGACGCATCTCGAGCAGCTCGACCAGGTTCTCACCGGTCAGGCCGTCGGTGCGGCGGGCCTCGTTGAACGCGATGCGCAGCTGCTTCTCGCGGATGCCGTACTGCTCGCGCAGACGCTGCTTCTCGCGCAGACGGACGGCGTAGTCGCTGTCGGCCTTGCGCTTGGTGCGGCCGTGCTCGCCGGGAGCGTAAGGACGCTTCTCGAGGTAGCGGGCGGCCTTCGGGGTGAGCGCGACGCCGAGGGCGCGCGACAGACGGACCTTGCGGCGGTCCTGGGACTTCGTTGCCACGAAGTACTCCTTCCGATGACGTGGCCGCGCCTTTCGCGGCTCACGGACGTATCACGCTCTCTTCGCCCTGTCCGGACTGCACGCCGGGGCATGCCGGAAGGTCGGTGAAGAAGAGAGGGGATGCCCGAAAACACTGTTTCGAACCGATGCAGTCTATCAGACGGCGGTCGCCGCGAAGGAGGTCCAGGTGATCGAGAACAGGGGCACGTAGAGCAGCCCGATGAGGAGCGCGTGGGTGATCACGAAGGCGCTCGCCTCCAGCGCCGTGCCCGGCTGGCGCAGATGGGCCGTGAGCTTCTGCAGCAGAGCCACGGGATGCCGGACATCCCAGCTGTTGACGCGCAGATAGCGGCCGAGGTACACGCCGACGGCGCCCAGCACGATGACGACGCCGGCGAAGACCCAGCCGGTCGCCGGAAGACTCGCGTCGGGGCGGTCCTCGAAGACGATGAGAAGGGTCTGCAGGATGCCGAGGCTCAGGATCGCGTTTCCGATCCCCGAGAGCGTCAGCACCAGCGTCTGAATGATGTCGTACCAGAGAGGGACCGGAGAGCTCGCCGTGCGGTGGCTGAAGTTCAGCTCGGTGATCAGGTAGACCGAGTTGGGGAAGAGGAGAAGCCACACGCCGGTGGCCGCCAGGAGGTACGCCGTCACGACGACGGCCCGCGCATCGGGGCCGATGTCGACGAGGTGGGCGAGGATCGGCGCCAACACGGCCAGTCCCCCGCAGACTCCGAGCGCCGTCACGACCGGCAGGGCCGACAGGCCGATGTTCAGGAGCATCGGCCGGTAGAGCGCGACCCGGTAGACCTTCGCTCGCAGGACGACCAGCACGGCGGCGTACACATCGAGGACGATCACGGCGGCGGCGGCGAGCAGGACGGCGGTCACCGCGCCAGCGTCGCACGGCCGTTCCGGTTCGCTGACGCGACGTCCCTCGATTTCACCCGCCGTCGAGGATGCGGCGGATCTTCTCCAGTCGCGCCGAGACGTCTCGTTCGGCGCCGTGCGAAGTCGGCTGGTAGTACTGCCGTCCGCGCAGTTCGTCGGGCAGATACTGCTGCGCGACGATGCCGATGTCGCTGTCGTGCGAGTACTTGTAGCCCTTGCCGTGCCCCAACCGCTTGGCTCCGGGGTAGTGCGCGTCGCGCAGGTGCAGCGGCACACGCCCGAACCCGCCGGCGCGGACATCGGCGATCGCGGCGTTGATCGCGTTGTAGGCGGCGTTGGATTTCGCCGTGGTCGCGAGGTACACCGTCGCCTCGGCCAGCGGGATGCGGCCCTCGGGCATGCCGATGAAGGCCACGGCATCCGCCGCGGCGACGGCGATCTGCAGTGCCTGCGGATCGGCGAGACCGATGTCTTCGGCGGCGGAGATGACCAGCCGTCGAGCGATGAACCGCGGGTCCTCCCCCGCCTCGATCATGCGGGCGAGGTAGTGGACCGCGGCGTCGACGTCGGAGCCCCGGACCGACTTGATGAAGGCGCTGATGACGTCGTAATGCTCGTCGCCCTGCCGGTCGTACCGCAGCAGCGCGCGGTCGACCGCCTGCGCGATGTGGTCGCCCGTGATGACGGGGCGGTCGTCACCGTCCGCTGTGGTCTCGCCACCGGCGTCGTCGGCGTCGGCGTCATCGGCATCCGCGTCATCGGCACCGGCGTCATCGGCACCGGCGTCATCGGCATCCGCGTCTTCGGGACCGTCGGTGTCGGCGTCCGCGCCGTCGGGGTGGGGCGCGTCCTCGCGGGTGGCGTCGTCGGCAGCGACGGATGCCGCGGCCTCGAGGGCGGTGAGGGCGCGACGCGCGTCGCCCGAGGCCAGGCGCACGAGGGCTGATCGGGCTTCGGCGCTGAGCACGACACCGCCGGCGAGTCCCCGCGGATCGGTCACCGCGCGATCGACGAGAGCGCCGAGGTCGTCGTCGCCGAGCGGGCGCAGAGTCAGCAGCAGCGAGCGCGAGAGCAGCGGCGAGATCACCGAGAACGAGGGGTTCTCGGTGGTGGCGGCGATGAGGACGACCCACCCGTTCTCGACGCCCGGGAGTAGCGCGTCCTGCTGGGCTTTGGTGAAGCGGTGGATCTCGTCGAGGAACAGGATCGTCGATTGGCCGTAGAGGTCGCGTTGAGTGAGCGCCTCTTGCATGACCTCGCGGACGTCCTTCACGCCCGCGGTGATCGCCGACAACTCGACGAAACGGCGTCCGGACGATCGTGCGATCGCCTGCGCGAGCGTCGTCTTGCCGGTGCCCGGAGGCCCCCACAGGATCACAGAGACGGCGGAGACGGATGCCGAGGAGTCGGCGCCGGCGAGGGTGACCAGGGGTGAGCCCGGGCGCAGCAGGTGTCCCTGACCGGCGACCTCGTCGAGGCTCGTCGGACGCATCCGCACGGCGAGCGGGGTCTGGCCCTGGAAGAGGGCGGAAGCACTGGTCACCGATCCAGGCTAATCGCGCCCACCGACACGGGGTGTGCCTGCCTTTGTGAGGCGCTGCGGGCGGTGCGTAGGATCGGGGGCGGTTCGCGGACGGTGAGAAGGAGTCGATGTGGCGACGGGTGGCAAGGATCGGCAGA
>NZ_CAKKMM010000496.1:0-3428 GCF_918698205.1 Microbacterium sp. Bi128
GTTCCAGGCCGTCACGGCCGCCCTGGGCGGCCGTGACCTGCGCGGACTCCCCCGCAGCGTCCCTCAGGCCGCCGTCGGCCGCGAACCGCCTGCAGGCGGCGTCCAGAATGGCCTCGGCCAGCCCATACCGGCGGGTGTGCCCGGTAACCGCATAGATCGCGGAAAACCCCTCGGCGCAGAAGGCGTAGTCCTCCAGCAAACCGCCGATTCCGCCCGCCACTCCGTCATGGGAGACGCGCAGAAGCCTGCCGGGGCCATCCGCCGCGGGCCGCCAGTGCACGCGCTCAAGATAGTCCGCGATCCGCTCCGCCGCGGCCACAAGCTCCGGGCGTGCCAGGACGGCGCCGGCGTCGGCGAGGGCGGCGACTGCCAGCCCGTTCCAGCCCGCCACCACCTTGTCATCCCGGCCGGGCTGGGGCCGGTTCCTGCGCGCCTGCGCCAGCAGCGGGCGCACCCGCTGCCACAGCGCGGCGTCCCCGCCGGACATCTCCCGGCCCGGATGCAGCGGCGAACCGTCGGCGGTCACGCTTCCGGGCATTCGGACGTTCAGGAGGGCCGCCACGGCGGCGCCGTCGGCCGGGCCCAGGAGCGACTCCAGGCCGCCGGGAGTCCACAGGTAGCTGGCCCCCTCGGCGTGCACGCCGTCGACGACCGTGTCGGCGTCCAGCGACGACGCCAGGGCCACGACCCCGGTGTCCGGTCCCGTCGCAGGGCCCGCCGCAGGGGCTGGCGCCGGGCCCGTCGCAGGTGCCAGCCCGAGGCGGGCCAGGAGCCAGTCGGCGGTAAGCCCGGCAATCCCGGCGGCCTCGGCCGCCGGGTACTCCGGCGTGCCGCCCAGCCGGACCCAATGGACATAGACGCGCAGCAACTGGGCGTTGTCGTAGAGCATTTTCTCGAAGTGCGGAACGGACCAGTCTCCCGTCACCGAATAGCGCGCGAAGCCGCCGTCGAGCTGGTCGAACAACGCCGAGCGGGACATTGCTGCCAGGCACTGACCGGCCATGTCCCGGGCCGCCGTCGCGGTCTCCAGGCCCGCGGAGTCCTGGCCAGCGGTGTCCGGAGCGGCTGCCGGCGGCATGCTGTCCGAGGGCACTGCGGCGTGACGGATCAGGAATTCGAGCACGGCCGCGGGCGGGAACTTCGGTGCGCCGCCGAAGCCGCCGTGGGCCCGGTCCTCGGCGCCGGAGAGGGCGGTGACGGCTTCGCCAAGGAGCGCCGCGTCCAGGGGTTCGGGCGGCCCGTCGAGGCGCAGGGCGGCTGCCGGCTGGGAGGCGGCGATGCCGCGCGCCAGGGTGGCCGCGTTGGCCTCGACGGCGCCGCGGCGTTCCGTCCAGGCCTCGCTCACGGCTTCAACGACCTGCCGGAAGGACGGACGGCCCGGCATGGGCCGGGGTGGGAAATAGGTGCCGGCATGGAAGGCGCGGCCATCGGGCAGGAGGAAGACGGACATCGGCCAGCCGCCCTCGCCGCTGATCGCCTGCGTCGCTGTCATGTAGACAGCATCGACGTCGGGGCGCTCTTCCCGGTCCACCTTGATGGAGACAAAGTGGGCGTTCAGGTAGTCGGCGGTTTCATGGTCCTCAAAGGATTCATGGGCCATGACGTGGCACCAGTGGCAGGCCGCGTAGCCGATTGAGAGGAACACCGGCACGTCCCGGGCGGCAGCGGCGGCGAAGGCCGCGTCACCGAACGGCTGCCAGTGAACGGGGTTGCCGGCGTGCTGGCGCAGGTACGCAGAGGGTTCCGCCGCCAGGGCATTCGAGGCCCCGGACGGCGGGTTGGGGAATCCGCGGTCAGCGGGTTCCGGGTCCCGCATCGCCGTTGACTTCCGGCCGGTTAACCGCGCCGTCGGACCGGGAAACCCCGCCGTCGGCGGGGAAGGCCGTGCCGTCAGCGCGGAAGGCAGCGCCGTCGGCAGGGAATACGCCGCCCGGGGCCCCTGGTTCCTGGGATGCGTCCTCGGCGGCCGCACGCTCTTCCTCCACCTGGGCACGGTAGCGGACCCGGCGGATACGCCGCACCATGTCCACGATCAGCAGCGCGGTCAACACCACGATGAAGGCTGTCAGCAGGAAGCCCAGCAGACCCGGGGTGACCTGGTCCTCGGACAGGCCCGGGCGCAGCGACGGCGTAGGGGTCGGCGCCGGGGTTGTTGCGAGGGCGATGAGCAAGGAATGCACGGTGGGAAACCTTCTGTGGAACTGGGTGTCTTTTCTGCGGTGACTTTTCTACAGTGCTTTGTCTACAACATCTTTTCTACACTGGATAGAAGAGCCATTTCGTCTCTATCTTAGCCCGGCGAAGAGGTCCGTTTCCGGCAGATCCACGGGGATCCGGGATTCGATCAGGGAGTAGTCCTCCCACGGCCAGACCTTGCGCTGCATGGCCGAGGAGACCGCGAAGAAGAATCCTTCCGGGTCCACCTGGGTCCGGTGTGAGCGGAGTGCGTCGTCGCGGGCTTCGAAGAAATCGCCGCACTCGACCTGGGTTGTGGTGGCGTGTGTCGGCGGCGGCGGGGTATGCCCCTCGGCGTCCGCTTCCAGCCACGCAGCGAGCCGCTCGGCATACGGGGACTGCAGGCCGGCCTCCTCCAGCGCGGAGTGGAGGGCACGGAAACGGTCCGGGCTGAAGGCGCGGTCGTAGTAGAGCTTGCTGGGCACCCAGGGTTCCCCGGCGTCCGGATACCGGGCGGGATCGCCGGCCGCCGCGAAGGCCTCGACGGCCACCCGGTGCGCCATGATGTGGTCCGGGTGCGGGTAACCGCCGTTCTCGTCATAGCTGAGGATCACGTGGGGCTTGAAGTCCCGGACCAGCCGGACCAGCGGTGCGGCCGCCCGCTCCAGCGGCTGCAGGGCGAAGCACCCGGGCGGCAGGGCCGGCAGGGGGTCGCCCTCGGGCAGCCCGGAATCGACGAAGCCGAGCCAGCGCTGCCGGATGCCGAGGACGTTCGCGGCGGCGTCCATCTCCAGCCGGCGTGCCCCGGCCATGTCGCGTTTGGGGTGCGGTTGCCCCTCCATCGCGGGGTTCTGGATGTCGCCGCGGGAGCCGTCGGTGCACGTGGCCACCAGGACGTCCACGCCGGCGGCAGCATACATCGCCATCGTGGCGGCACCCTTGCTGGATTCGTCGTCGGGATGAGCATGGACCGCCAGCAGACGAAGCGGTGCTGACGGGCTGGGGGATGCTGTCATCGTGGGACGGCTCCTCTTTCTGCTGTGCTGCCCTGTTGGGGTGCGTCTGTTGGTGTGCGGCTTGGTCTGTGCGGCCAGCCGGGAATATCCCGGTCCGATCCACACTAAACTGGACTGGTGACTTCCGAGGACCAGCCTGCCGCGCCGGCACCTAACAGCCTATCCAATCGTTACGGCGGCCAAAAGCGCGCGCTGTGCCGCAAGGTCAAACGCAACATCCTGATCGCCGCCCTCGCC
>NZ_CAKKMM010000497.1:0-3425 GCF_918698205.1 Microbacterium sp. Bi128
CGCCCAGCGCACCCGAGGGGTCGCAGACCGCGAACGCCGCGCGCACCGTCGCCTCCTCATCGCCCACCGGGGGGACGACGGCGCGACCGGCCTGAGCCTGCGCGAAGAGGTGATCCCAGGCCGCCGCGGCGACCACCGACGCCACCCCCACCTGGGCACCGTGCAGCCCTACGTCGGCGCCGCGGGCCACGGCGTTCATGTCGAGCATGTGGCTGACGAGGTGTTCGACGCCCGACAGACAGGCCGTGGATCCGGCGATCCCGGTGCCGATGCCGCGGATGGCGAGGACGCGGGTGAGCTGCTCGACCGGCCGGGCGCGCCCCTCGCCGAGACCGGCGCCCCACTCCGCCGGATCGCCGGCGAACTCCAGGAGCAGGTCGCGGGGCGTGGTGTGGAACGAGGCGTCCGTTCCGACCTGCGCGGCCAGCCACCAGTCGGCGGGCGCGGTGAACAGCGACTGGAGCTCGCCGAAGCCGGAGGCGTTCAGCTCGACGGGGGCGGTGGCGATCACGGTCGTATCGGCGAGCACGACGTCGGGCCAGCGGGAGTCGATCGTCCGCTTGGCCCCCGAGCGCAGCACCACCGAGACGTTGTCGGTGAACCCGTCGACCGAGGCGGCCGTCTGCACGATCACCAGCGGGATGCCGCCCGCCCGCGCCGATGCGACCTTCGCGATGTCCGAGATCGTGCCGGACCCCACGGCCACCACGGCGTCCGTTCCCGCGACCGCTGCGGTGGCGCCGTCGAGGGCCGCGTCGTCGACGTGGAGGTGTCCCGGTTCGCCGAGGACCGTGCCGGCGACGACGAACTCCTCCTCGAGGGCGCGGCGCACCGTCTCCTTGAGGTCGGTGTCGCCCGAGAGGATGCGGGTGGCGTCGACGAGGAGCGCGACGGTCGCACGACCGGTGCCGTCGGGGAGCAGGGCCCGGACGTGCGCGGACGCGAGGGCGGCGGCATCCGGCGCGATCACGAGGTTGCGCAGCCCGAGGGGCACGAGGCCCTCGGGGCGCTCGGCATCCGCGATCGCGGCCCGGACGGCCTCGAGGTCGGTGGGGTCTGCGATGCGGGAGAACGCGCTCATGTCCAGCCTTCGACTCTGAATCGGACGTATGCATATTCATTCAGTACGTGAATATGTTTGTCCCGTGAGTCTAGGAAGGCCTCGCGGACCCGTCAAGGGGCGCGCGCGAGCAGCGCGACGACCGGATCGGCGCGCGAATCGGCGACGAGCGACGACTCAGCCGCGCGCGACGATCTCGATCCGGCCGCCGACCCGACGCGCGAGGCAGCCGGGCAGGTCGATGGGGCCCTGGCCGCGCCAGTCGGTGGCCAGGCGCGCGACCTCGAGGGTCTGCGTCCGGGTGAGGGCGACACCGAACTCGCTCTCGACGACGTGCCGCACGATGCGGTTCCGCAGCGCGGCGGGGTTCGCCGCGAGCGCCGCGACCGACACCGAGATCCCCGCCTCGGCGTGCTCGACGATGTCCTCGATCGTCTCGTCGATCATCTCCTGGAACGCCGCGGCGTCCTCGCGCAGCTGATCGGCGGTGCGAGCGAGGGCCTCGGCGACGCCCGGCCCGAGCTCGGCCTCCAGCACCGGCAGCACGTTCTCGCGCACCCGCACGCGCGCGAACGCGGGATCGGAGTTGTGGGGGTCGCGCCACGGGTCGAGTCCGTCCGCGACGCAGGCGGCGGCCGTGGTCTCGCGCCGCACGGCGAGAAGCGGGCGCAGCAGCACCGGGCCGGCGGCATCCCCGCGCTCGGGGGCCATGCCCGACAGGCTCGTCGTCCCCGATCCGCGCGCGAGCCCGAGGAGCACCGTCTCGGCCTGGTCGTCGAGCGTGTGCCCCACCAGCACCGCGTCGGCTCCGACCTCGGCGGCCGCGCGCGCCAGACCCGCGTATCGCGCCGCGCGGGCCGCAGCCTCGGGCCCGTTCCCCGCGCGCACCTCGACCGCGACCACCCGGGCGAGCAGCCCGAGCCCGCGGGCGACCTCGGCCGCCCTCTCCGCGATCGCGGCGGAGCCCGGCTGGAGTCCGTGGTCGATCACCACGGCTTCGGCGCGGATGCCGAGCCGCGGTGCCTCGAAGGCGGTCGCCGCCGCGAGCGCGAGCGAGTCCGCACCGCCGGAGAGCGCGACGACGACGGCACCGCTGCGCCCCTCGAGGCTCGCCCGCACCGCACGCCGCACCTCCGCGACGGCGGGGTCGAGTCCGGGTCGTCGCTCCTGCATGGCATCCACGCTATCCGTCGACGCCCGCGCGCCCGCACTCCCGACACCCCGGCGAACACAACGAAGGAAATCCGTCGCCCGGGCACGGCTGGCGGCCGGGAATCGGCGGGGCCCCTCGCAGATCTCCTTCGTTGTGTCGCGGTGAGCGGCGAAGCCGACGGCGGCGGGGACGCCCCGGCTAGGCTGGGCGGCGGAAAGCCACCGATCTAAGGAGCACACGTATGGGCGCGTACGACGCCGTCATCGAGATCCCGCGCGGCAGCCGCGTGAAGTACGAAGTCGACCACGGCACCGGCCGGGTCTTCCTCGACCGCATCCTGTACACGGTGTTCGGCTACCCGGCCAACTACGGCTTCTTCGAGAACACCCTCGGCGAAGACGGCGACCCGCTCGACGTGCTGGTCCTCCTCGACCGCGACCTCTACCCCGGCGTGCTGGCCAAGGTGCGCCCCGTCGGCGTGCTGAAGATGAGCGACGAGGCCGGCGGCGACGACAAGGTCGTGGCCGTGCTGTCGAAGGACCCGCGCTGGGACCACATCCAGGATGTCGACGACATCGACGAGTGGACCAAGAAGGAGATCTCGCACTTCTTCGAGCACTACAAGGACCTCGAGCCCAACAAGTGGGTCAAGGTCGACGAGTGGGCGGATGCCGCCGAGGCCGAGCGCCTGGTCGGCGAAGCCTTCGCGCGCTTCGAGGAGCACGACGCCCAGACCAAGACGCAGGGTGAGGGCGAATCCCCCAACACCCTCTGATCTCCCCGATCACGACGAAGCCCCCCGGTCGGCGACCGGGGGGCTTTCGCGTGGATCAGACCCAGATGCCGCGATCGCGGAGCCACGGGGCCGGGTCGGTCGTGCCGCCCCACGGCGGGTAGACCTCGAAGTGGAGGTGGCAGCCGAAGGAGTTTCCGGTCTGCCCGGTCGCGGCGATCTGCTGACCGGCCGAGACGCGCTGACCGTTCGAGACGTAGATGCCGCCGTTGACGATGTGCGCGTAGCCGGTGCCCGACCCGTCGTCGTGCTGGATGCGGATGTAGTTGCCGTAGCCGCCGTTGTAGCCGGCGTAGGTCACGCGGCCGCTCGACGCGGCGTAGATGGGCGACCAGCATCCGGCGCCAAAGTCCAGGCCGAGGTGCCACGTGCTCGCGCAGTAGCTGGCGCCGCACTGGCCGGCCCGGGGACCGTAGCCC
>NZ_CAKKMM010000498.1:0-3421 GCF_918698205.1 Microbacterium sp. Bi128
CTGTGTTGCCGCGGTTCAGCGGATACGCGGAACGCCTCGAGCTGGCAGTGGAAAACGCAGCCACGGAGCCGGCGTGGCTCACCGCCACAGACCGCGACTCCTTCCACCGCATCTGGTTTGAATTGCACGAAGATCTCATCGCCACCCTCGGCATCCGGCGATGAACGCCCCAGCACGACCCCAAAAGTGACAGCGGAACCGCGGTCAACCGGTGCTGGATGACCCGCGCGCGGCGGCTTGGACCTGGTTGACGGGTTTGGTGGCGGGCATGCCGAGCACGGCGATGACGGTGAGGACGGCGGCGATCATGACGGCCAGGAACACGGCGGATGAGGCCGCCACGATGGTGTGGGGATCCGTGTCGCCGTGCGGGGTGCCGGCGTAGACAGCGTTCGCTATCGCGCCGAAGACGGCGACGCCGATGGAGCTGCCGATCGACCGGGCGAAAAGGTTGGTGCCAGTGACCACGCCACGCTCGTTCCATTCGACGCTCGTCTGGGCGGCGATCAGGGTCGGGGTCGCGACCAGCCCGAGTCCGAGCCCGACGATGAAGCAGCTGACGGCGACGAGCGCAACGTTGGGAACGGAGGCGGTGACGGCCAGGACTCCCGTGCCGATGACGGTGACCGTGATGCCGATCAGGGCAGTGTTCCGGAACCCGATGCGCAGGTACAGGCGCCCCGATTGGGACGCACTGATGGGCCAGCCGATGGTCAGCGCCGCCAGGGCGAGCCCGGCCACGATCGGGGAGGTCGAGAGGGCTCCCACGAGGAACGTCGGAACGTACGAAGTGATGCCCAGCATGACCGCTCCGACACCGAAGGCAACCATCGCCGTCGTCGCCAGCAGCCGCCGGGATACCACCCACGGCGGCAGGACCGGCTCCGCCGCCCTCCGTTCGACGAAGAGGAACGCGACGAACAAGAGGGCACCGCCGGCGAACACTGCGTCGCTGATAGCGGAGTCCCAGGCCCAGGCCTGGCCGCCCTCGAGGGCCCCGAGAATGAGGAGGGTGAGCGAGACCGTGAGCAGCCCCGCGCCGAGATAGTCGACCCGGTGCTTTACGGGCTCGATGTTCTCGTGGAAGGACCGGACCAGCATCCAGCCGGCCACCAGGCACAGCGGGATGTTCACGAGGAAAATGCCGCGCCAGATCCCGAGCGAGGCAAACACTCCCCCGAGCGTCGGGCCCACCACCGAGGAGACAGCCCACACGCTCGCCAGGTAGCCCTGCACCTTTGCCCGCTCGGCGAGGGTGTAGATATCGCCGGCGATGGTGATGGCCATCGGCTGGACCGCGCCGGCGCCCAGGCCCTGCACTACGCGGAACGCGATGAGGACCGGCATGCTCCAGGCGACTCCGCACAGGATCGAGCCGAGCAGGAACAGGCCGATTCCGATCAGCATGATCGGCTTGCGGCCGATGGTGTCCGAGAGCTTCGCGTAGACCGGGACGGACACGGCCTGCGCCAGCAGATAGGCGGAGAACAGCCACGGGAACGACGTGAACCCGCCTATGTCGTGCACGATCGCGGGCACGGCTGTCGCCACCACGGTCGCGTCGATCGCCACCAGGCCGGTGGAGAGCATCAGGGCGATGAGGACGGGTCCGCGTTTGGAGCGGAAACCGACTCCCTCGGCAGGCATGGTGGTCACGTGCATCACTCCCATCGGCGCCCGAAGCGCGGTGCGTGAACCGGTTACGGCCCCGACAACATAACTTCCCCGTTCGACAAATTAGTCCCGGTCCAGGATCTTGCAGCCCGGGCGGACGGGAGATTGACCGGCTTGTCCCTTCAAATGGCGTTCCACCGCGGCTTCCTGATCTGTGAACTATTCCGAAGAACTCCGATGACACAAATGATCAGAAGGCTTAGCATTATGGCGGGGGACGGGCTGATCAAACCCACAGGCGTATCCGCGTGACGGTCTCATATTCGACCAGAGGATCCGCCATGAACCAAAAGCGAATTGCCGCCACCGTCTTCTGTTCCCGCCTCACGTCTCGCGACACGGGCATGGCCGTCGTCATGTATCTGTTCATGGCAAAGCTTTGGATGATGCACAGGCGCATTTCCGGCTTCCTGGTCTTTCTCGTCGGCGTCGCCGCTGCACTGACGCTGACATCGGCGGCCAGTCCTATGCCTACTCCATCTGCCACATTGAAGAGCGATGCCGAGGGGTCCAAGGCTGCTCTCGTGCGAATCGACCTCCTTGCCATCGCGGAGATCGCCCATATTGACCACAGCACAGGCGAGGTAGTGATCTCCCGTGGCCGGTCCACAGTGCCGCTCGGTTCCGCTACCGGCGTGGTCGTTTCAGCAGACGGGATTGTGGCGACCACTTGGGAGAATCTTGCCGTCGACGAGGGCGCTGTGGCCGCATACAGCGCGAACGAGCTCTTCGCCAAAGTGATCGGAGTGCCGATCGTTGGAAACGGCGGGAATCCGCTGCGGCGAGGCTCGACGCCTGATCGATACTGGGCGGCGCACCTGCAGCACTGCTACGACCAGGTGGAGCACTGTATCGTCTTTCGCGTCCCCCAGTACCGAGTGCACACTTACACGGCGGAGCCTGCGACCGTCATGGCCGAGCTGCTCAACCACCCGACCGGGCCCAAAGACATCGCGTTGCTCAGGATCAGTGGCGGCGGTGGCGCGCCGACAGCCACGCTGGCCGCGCCGGCCGCAGCACCAGGTGCGAATCCCGTACTGGTCGGCTTCACCGAGGATCCGAGCCCTAAGGCGGGACCGGCGCAGTTTCCGGTGGCGGTGGACACCGCCGCGGGCCGAATCCGCTCTAGTCAGGACCTTGCCGGGCCACTCGAAGCCGGCGTGTCCGGCGGCCCCGTGCTGGACGGGGCAACCGGCCAGGTCCTCGGCCTGATGGGGCCCCGCCAGCCAGACGGCCAGGGCACTCTGGTGCCGGCCGCGTCCATTCAAGCAGCTATGGCCGCGGCGGGCGTTGAGGCCTCCCCATCGAAGTTCGATGCTGTATTCCGGCGGGGCATCGATCACCTCTCATCGGGCATGGGCGGATCGGCCGAGAGCGCACTCGAAGAGTCCTTGACCTACTTCGATTCCGCCTTGGCGACAAGTTATCTTGAGCAGGCCCGAAAGATGAGTAGCGAGCACCCGATGGGAGACCAGGCGACCGCCGCCGCAGACGCTGGCAAGGACGGCCCCCTGCAGGCTGCCCTCCTGCCCGGCTTCGCCGGATTCCTGCTCCTGGCCGGAATCCTGGCCGTCCTGGTCCTGCGTCGCGGCAGGGCGTCAGCCGCTCGGGGCGTCCGCGGGGCCCCGCCTCGCCCCGCTGACCGTTCAAGCTCAAAGGGTGCCGAAGGGAGACCTGTTGCCCCTCTGAAACCCCAAACCGGCGATAGCCAGACCGCAATGACCCGGGCTGCGCGCGCTGATGAAGA